>NZ_JMQR01000002.1:0-74399 GCF_000698025.1 Brevundimonas sp. EAKA
TGCCAGACCTGGGCCATCATGACCGGCAGGGCGACCGCGGCCAGACCCAGGGCGACCCAGCGATACCGCTCCATGTCGCGCCAGATCGTCTCGCGCCCGACGATGCAGAAGCCGAAGACGAAGGCCCCCAGCGACAGGGCGTGATTGTACCAGTCCCAGTGCAGGATGTTCGTCACCCCGAACCAGGGGAACAGCAGGATGCGGATGGCGATGAGGTAGAGGATCGGCAGGATCAGCACCCGCGGTCCCGCCAGCGCCTTCTCCAGCCACGCGCCCATCTGGTCGATCAGGCCCGGCCGACGCCACAGCAGCACGGTGACGACGCTGTAGGCGGCGATATAGACGATGAACCACAGGTGGTTGACCGGAACCCCGTCGGCCAGGCCGCTCCAACTGAACTCATGCACCATCCAGGCGGCGAAACCCGCCAGGCCGCTGGGCCAGCCGGCCTTGTCCATCGCCTCGATCCACGACTGGATCGGCACCAGGATCACGGCGCCGAACAGCAGGGGCGGGACCAGTCGCGCGAACCGGGCGCGCGCCACCTCGCGCGGACTGCGCCGGAAGGTCATGAACCGCAGCGCCGCTCCGGACACCAGGAACAGCAGGGTCAGCCGCCAGGGATTGGTGATGAGAATGGCTTCGCGCATCCACTCGAAGGTGTGGACGCTGTGCACGTGCCAGCCGTAGACCCCGTAGACCAGGCCGACATGATACAGGATCAGCAGGCCGAACGCCCCCACCCGGATCCAGTCCAGATCATAGCGGCGCGTGGACGAGGGAGCGGAGGGGGGCACGGCCGCGTCTATGATCCGGCGGATCGGTTCAGGCAATACGGCTGATCGTCGAGGCCGTGGTCAGGCCATGGTCTCGGTCAGCCCCAGGGCCTTCAGCGTCGCGGCGATCGAAGCCTCCTGCTCCGCCTGATAGAGCGCCATCTCATCCAGCACCGAACGGCCCAGGGCCTTTTCGAAATCGGCCTTGGCCGGGTCGACGGCATAGGCTTCGCGCACCTCGGCTCCGAGGTTGGACTGGAAGATGCCGGCCGCGCTGACGGGCAGGAAGTCCTCGTAGGTGATCGGCTCCGCGACGACGTGTCCCAGGGCGATCAGGGCCTCCAGATCGGCGGTCTCGGCGCAGGCCGCCAGGCCCTGGGGCGTCGCGCGATAGCGGAACCAGGCCAGGCCGTCCCGGCGCAGGGCGGCCCAGTCGTCGGGCAGGGCCGAGAAGTCCTTGTTCGCCAGGGCCGCATCGTACAGGGCCCGGCCGACAGGGGTCAGGGCGCAGCCGCGCTGTTCGATCTCGCCGAACCGGGCGGTATGGACGCCCTGGGTCGTCCCATCCGCGTCGGGGAAGGCGATGGCCTCCTGCAGGGCCTTGAAACTGGTCTGGCGCAACAGGATGGCGCAGGCGCGGTCGGGCGGACCCTCGATCGTCTCCTTGGGCGTGATGCCGCGTTCGGGCATGGCGGCCTGGGCGGCGTCGATGTCGAGCGTGCGCGGGGTCAGGTGGTTGATGTGCGGTCCCTTGAAGCTGACCACGTCGGCGATCAGCCGGTGGGCGGCGACCAGCCGCTCATAGGTTGGTGCGCTGACCGTCGCCTGGGCGTGCCAGCGGAAGGTCTCCAGCAACTCGGAGACGAACCGGTCGGCCTGAGCCTCGTCCAGGCCGCCGGCGATCTCGGCCGTTTCGATCAGGGCGCGGGCGCCGGGGGTGAAGATGTCGCGCCGGGCCAGGGCGGCGGCGGCTTCCGCCCTCAGGGCCTCGTCCTCGATCAACTCCAGCCGCAGCAGGGAGCAGAAGACCCGGAAGGGATTGCGCGCCAGGGCCGCCGGATCGACCGGGCGGAAGGCCGTCGAATGGACCGGCACCCCGGCGGGCGCCAGATTGTAGTAGCTGACCGGCGCCATGCCCATGACGGCGAAGGCGCGGGCGATGGTGGCCAGTTCATCGGCCGTGCCGACGCGGATGGCGCCGTGACGTTCTTCGGACAGCCGCGCCAGTTCGCCCGAGGCCGCCAGACGGTCCGCCGCCGCCGGATCGGCCTTCAGAACCCCGGCGTTGACCTCGGCCACCAGGGCCAGAAGCTCGCCGTACTGGGGCACCTCGGCCCGGTACATGGCGGACAGGGCGGCCGAGAAACGGCTGCGAATCTCATCGGGGTGGACGAAGTCGGACATGAGGGGCTCCCTGGACCTTTTCGCCGTTCCCTACGCCTGTCGGCCGCCGACGCCTAGCCGGCGGCCACAGGACATTTCGCCCGATATCGGGGGATCAGGCCTCGACGCCGACCCCGATGGGGCAGACCACGCCGGTGCCGCCGATGCCGCAATAGCCGGCGGGGTTCTTGGCCAGATAGCCCTGATGATAGGCCTCGGCGTAGAAATACTCGCCCGCCGGTTCGATCTCGGTGGTGATGGTCCCACGCCCCGCCGCCGTCAGGGCCGCCTGATAGGCGTCGCGCGACGCCTCGGCTTCGGCCTGTTGTTCGCCATTCAGGGTGTAGATGGCCGAGCGGTAGGTGGTGCCCACGTCATTGCCCTGGCGCATGCCCTGGGTCGGATCATGGTTCTCCCAGAAGGCCTTCAGCAGTTCGGCGTAGGTGATCACCTTGGGGTCGAACACCACCTTGACCACCTCGGCATGGCCGGTGCGGCCGGTGCAGGTCTCCTCATAGGTCGGATTGGGCGTGATCCCGCCGGAATAGCCGGCCGAGGTCACCCAGACGCCCGGCAGGCTCCAGAAGATCCGCTCCACGCCCCAGAAACAGCCCATGCCGAAGATCGCCGTCTGGAACCCGTCCGGATAGGGGCCCTTCAGTGGATGGCCGCTGACATAATGGACCTCGTCGGTCGCCAGGGGCTCTGCGCGGCCGGGCAGGGCGGTCTCTGCGGTGGGCAGTTCCGCGCTTTTCTTGAACAACATCGGGGCTCCTCGGACGAAAAATGACTTCGACGCCTATATGGGGATGTCAGAGGCGCTTGCCGAGGGGGCGAGTGTGTTCTATCAGGCCCGCCTCCCGCCGGATCGACCTCCGGCGGCGCGCAAGACGTGGCGTGAAACGGACAGGTGGCGGAGTGGTCGATCGCGCACGCTTGGAAAGCGTGTGTAGGTGAAAGCCTACCGAGGGTTCGAATCCCTCTCTGTCCGCCACGCGTTGCAGCCTGTGAAATACTAGGCTCTGTAGACAGCGGAGTGAGAGCGCCCAGATCCGCACCAAAAACAAGTTTGGGCGAATTTGGGTTCAGCGGATCCCCGCCCCTCCAAAAGAAGCGTGGATTGGGTGTTGCGGATAGGAAGCGCTTGCGGCTGCTTGCAGTCGCCGGCGCCATGGGTCATCCAGAGATCATGTGGAGACCGGATCAGGGCCTGTCGGCCAGAAAACCCACGATCGACGATGTGGCGCGTCTGTCGGGCGTGGGGCGGACGACCGTATCGCGGGTGCTCAACGGCGGGCCGAACGTCCGGGAGCCGGTGCGGCGCAAGGTGCTGGAGGCGGTGCAGACGCTCGACTATCGCGTCAATCCGCAGGCGCGGTCCCTGGCGGGCGGCGGCAGCCGCATGCTGGCGCTGGTTCTCGCATCGGATCTGGATGCGGAGCCCAACTCCTTCTACGCCTCGGCGCTGGAACTGGGGGCGGTGCGGCAATGCCTGCATTCGGGCTTTCAGCTGTTTACGCGCCATGTGCCGCAGGACGATCCCGCAGCGATCCAGCAGGTGATCGACATCGCGCTCAACCAGAGATGCCAAGGGGTGATCCTGACGCCGCCGTTCTCGGACAACGCCGACCTGATCCAGCAATTGAGGGCGAGAGGCGTACACTTGGCCGCCATCTCGCCGGGTGGCGGCGGGCTGGGGCTGGTCGACGCCGTCGGCATCGACGACGAGGCCGGCGGGCGCGACATCGCGCGGTATCTGTTGGAGCTTGGCCATCGCCATCTCGCCTATCTCGGCGGCATCGCCGGGCACCTGTCGGCCGAAAGTCGACTGGACGGCGTGAGGCGGGCGATGCGGGAGATGGGGCTGCCGGACGACGCTCTCACGGTGGAACGCGGGGATTTCACCTTCCGGTCTGGAAGTTTGATCGCCGCGCGAATGCTGGCGCTTTCACCACGTCCCACGGCGCTGATCTGCGCCAACGACGACATGGCGGCGGGCGCGCTGTCGGTCGCCCATGCGCGCGGCCTCCAGGTGCCGGGCGATGTGTCGATCTCCGGCTTCGACGACACGCCGGTCTCGGCCATCGTCTGGCCGCCCCTGACGACCGTGCATCAGCCGCTGAAGGCCATGGGCCGGGAGGCCGTTCGACTGCTGTCGGAGCGGATCACCGGAGGGGGCGGGGATTGGGCCTTCCGCACCTTGCCCCATTCGGTCGTCGTGCGGGAATCCGCCGGCGCCTGGGAGGCTTAAGACGGTCATCGCTTGACGCCCCGGTCTGCGGCGTCATTATGGAAGCGCTTCCAATTAAAGGGCGCGTGCGAGACGCCTGTAGGGAGGGTGGCATGAAACGACGGGATCGGCTGTGGGCGAGCGCCTGCGCCATGGCTTTGGCCACGCTGGCGGCGGCCGGATGCGCATCGGCGCCGGACGGCGGCTGGGTGACGTCGGGCGATCGGTCGCGGCTGCTCACGCCGGAGCGGCTGGTGATGAAAGCAGAGGTCGCCGGCTCCGGGGCGCCGACGATTCTCCTCGACCCCGACGCGCCGCTGCAAACCGTGGTCGGCTTCGGGGCCGCCGTGACGGATGCGACCGCTCATCTGATCCAGACTCGAATGACGCCGTCCCAGCGCGACGCCTTGCTGCGTGATCTGTTCGGTCGTGAGAACGGCGGACTCGGCTTCGATTTCACGCGGGTGACGATCGGGGCGTCGGACTTCTCGCTGAGCCATTACAGTCTGGCGGACGCCGAGGATCCATCGCTGGCCGGCTTCTCGACGGTGCCCATGGCGGCCGAGGTCTTTCCGACGGTGCGCCAGGCGCTGGCGATCAATCCCGAGCTCAAGGTCATGGCCACGCCCTGGAGCGCGCCGGGCTGGATGAAGACCACGGGCTCGATGATCCAGGGCGAACTGAAGCCTGAATACTATTCCACCTACGCCGACTATCTGACGCGCTACATCTCGGCTGCGGCCGACGCGGGCGTGCCGACCGACTATATCAGCATCCAGAACGAGCCGGACTTCGAGCCTGACTCCTATCCTGGCATGCGCTGGGGCGCCGAGGGACGGGCGCGGTTCATCGGACGCGACCTGGGGCCCCGGTTGGAGCGGGCGGGTCTTGAGACGAAGATCCTCGACTGGGATCATAACTGGGACAAGCCGGAGCAGCCCCTGGGCGTGCTGAACGACCCTGTGGCGCGGCCCTATGTCTCCGGGGTGGCCTGGCACTGCTACGCGGGCGACGTGGCGGCCCAGTCCCGGGTGTTCGACGCCTATCCTGACAAGGACGTCTTCTTCACCGAGTGCTCGGGGGGCGACTGGGCGTCCGGCTTCAAGGACAGTTTCGTCTGGACGATGAAGTCCCTGATCATCGGTTCGGTCGAGAACCATGCGCGCGGCGTGCTGATGTGGAACATCGCCCTGGACGAGAACCATGGCCCCCACGCCGGCGGATGCAGCGATTGCCGCGGCGTGGTCACGATCGACAGCCGCACGGGCGCGGTTCAGAGGAACCAGGAATACTACGCCTTCGGGCACGCCAGCCGGTTTGTGCGTCAGGGCGCGCGTCGCGTCGCCGTTTCCAAACCGGAGGGGCTTGAGGCGGTCGGTTTCGTCAATCCCGACGGCCGACGGGTGCTGGTGGTCCTCAACGCGTCTGACGTCGAGGCCCGGTTCCAAATCGGCGAAGACCGGCTGCGGGCTGTGGTCGCTCTCCCGCCAGCAAGCGCTGCAACCTACGTGTGGAGCGGACCCCGCTAAAGCTCGTATTGCCAAAGACGAATAAGGCGGTATGGTGTTGGAAGCGCTTCCAATACGGCGCCAAAGAGATGGACGCCGGGCTCAAAGGGCCCGCGCCAAGGGAAACGTGAGGGGAGATCACATGCGCAGCGCATTTGCTGGGTTTCATTCAATTCGTCCGCGCGCGAGCGCGCTTCATCTGACGGCCTCGGCCCTGGCGCTGGCCATGGCGCTGCCGGCGGTCGCCGTCGCCCAGACGGCGTCGCAGACCGAAGACGGCGCGACGGAGGTCGGGGAGATCGTCGTCACCGGGCTGCGGCGCGGCCTGGCGGACTCCATCGCCACCAAACGCCGGGAGACCTCCATCGTCGAGGCGGTCTCCGCGGAGGACATCGGCAAGCTGCCGGACGTCTCGATCGCCGAATCCATCGCCCGTCTGCCGGGGCTGGCGGCGCAGCGTGTCAACGGCCGGGCTCAGGTCATCTCGATCCGCGGCCTGGCGCCGGACTTCACCACCACCTTGCTGAACGGTCGCCAGCAGGCCAGCTCGGGCGACAATCGCGCGGTGGAGTTCGACCAGTATCCGTCCGAGCTGCTGTCGGGCGTGGTGATCTACAAGACGCCGGACGCCGAGGTGTCGGGCATGGGTCTGTCGGGCACGGCCGACCTGCAGACCGTGCGGCCGCTGGCGTTCGGCCAGCGCGCCCTCGCCGTGAACCTGCGCGGAGAGATGACCGAAGGCGACAAGCTGAACGACGACGTCCGCAACTACGGCGGTCGCTTCTCGATCAGCTATATTGATCAACTGGCCGACGGCACGCTGGGGCTGGCCCTGGGTTATGCGCATCTGGATTCGCCGTCGCAGAACAAGCATTACAAGGCCTATGGCTACGAGGCTTTCGGGGGAGTCTGCGAGCCCATCGCACCGCAAACGGTTTGCGTTCGCGAGGACGGAACCGAACGCGAGGAGTCGGTGCAGCCCGACAGCGCCGATGCTGCTCTGCTGCTGAACGGCCAGGAGATATTCGCGACCTCGCGTCTGAACCAGCGGGACGCCGTCATCGGCATCCTGGAATGGCGTCCGACCGACCAGCTTCACTCTACCCTGGACGTCTACTACTCCAAGTTCGAGCAGGAAGAGACGACGCGGGGCGCCCAGTGGTTCTCCAACGCCTGGGCTGACGACGCCTATTTCACCGACGTTGTGACCGAAGACCGGGGCGGTTCTCTGATCGGGCGGAGCGGTACGATCCACAACGCCACGCCGATCATCCGAAACGACCACAACACCCGCGAAGACGAGATCTTCTCGATCGGTTTGAACACCGAATACGAGATCAACGACCGGACGCGGATCGTTGCGGACCTGTCCTATTCGAACAACCGTCGCCGCGAGACCATTCTGGAGACCTACGCCGGATATGGACGGGGGACGGGCGGGGTCACGCCGGGAACTCCGAACATCGGCCGGACCCTGGACGTCATCGACTTCACCGTGAACGACGACGGCTATCCGACCTATTCCGAGGGCCTGAACTATGCGGACGCCTCTCAGGTGACGCTGGGCGATCGCGCGCCGTGGAACGGCTGGGGCCATGACGGCGCCATTCGGTTCCCGGACGTCGAGGAAACCATCAGCTCGGCGGATCTGAAGATCCAGCGCGACATGGACGGCTTCTTCAACACCTTCACCGCCGGCGTGAATTACGCCAAGCGCGAGAAGTCCAAGCGCGTCGACGACTATGATCTGTTCCTGAAGAACGGCCGCCAGCAGGTCTATGTCGACGCCCAATATTTGGAGGCGCCCGTTTCGCTGGCCTGGGCAGGCTTCGGCGACGTGCTCGCCGTGGACATGAGCCGGGCGCTCGACGTCTATTACGACCGCGCCCCGATCCTCGACGCCAACTATTTCGACAAGAACTGGGACATCGAGGAACAGGTCACCACGGCCTTCGTCAAACTGGACTTCGAGGGCGGTCGCTGGCGCGGCAACGTGGGCATGCAGGCCGTCGTTCAGAACCAGGAATCGACCGGCGTCGTCATCAACGGCACCGAGCCGGGCGCGCCCATTGATCCGATCTCGGTCACCAAGGGCGCCGACTATCTGGACATCCTGCCCAGCCTGAACCTGATCTACGACCTGGGCGGCGGCCACCGTCTTCGCTTCGCCGCCTCGCGCACCATGGCGCGGCCGCGCATGGACGAGATGCGGGCCAATGTGACGCCGGGCTTCAACGCGCTGGTCTGTTCGACCCAAGCTTGTCCGCAGGGATCGACGGTCAACCCTTGGTCAGCCTCAGGCGGCAATCCGGAGTTGGAGCCATGGCGCGCGAACGCCTTCGATCTGGCCTACGAGTGGTATGTGGATTCCACCACGTATCTGTCGATCGCAGGCTTTTACAAGGACCTGGAAACCTACATCTACGTGCAGAACGGCACGTTCGACTTCACCGGAATTCCCTTGCCCAAGGGCGGACAGGCTCTTCTCGATGAAGGTCTGATTATCAGCCCTATTGGCCAGATCAGTCTTCCCGCAAACGGCGACGGCGGCACGGTGCAGGGGCTGGAAGTCAGCGGCGCGCTGAACTTCGGCACCGTCTGGGAACCGCTGGACGGTCTGGGAATGCTGGGCAGCATCTCCTTCACGGAGTCGGATTTGAATCCTGATGCGGAGGGAAGGGAGGTCCGGATTCCGGGCCTGTCGGGCATGGTCTACAACATCACCGGCTACTACGAGCGCGGCGGCTTCCAGGCGCGGATCAGCAAGCGGTTCCGCGAGGCCTTCAAGGGCGAGGTCGTGCAGTTGTTCGCCACGCGCGGCTACACCGAAATCCTGGACGACGAACAGATCGACGCCCAGATCGGCTACACCTTCGAACAAGGCCCGCTGGAAGGCCTCGGCGTGCTGTTCCAGGTCAACAATCTGACCAACTCGCCTTACCGGACCCGCCTGGGACTGGACAGCGGCGGCACGACCACGGCGGACGGCGGTTCGCTGCCCGAAACCTATGAAGAGTACGGCCGGCAGTTCCTGTTCGGCGTCAACTACCGATTCTAGGGCGTCACTCTCCAAGCCCTTAGCCTCCGGGGCGAGGCGGCCATGCCGTCTCGCCCTCTTTTTTTGATCGATACCTGTAACCGAGAGACGGCCATGACCTTCCGCAAGACCAAGCTTCTCCCGCTGCTGCTGCTGCTGGCCGGATGCGCCCTGGCCCCGATGAGCGCCGCCGCTCAGCAGGAGCGGACGGAGTGGCCGGCCCTGACTGCGGCCCACGCGCCCGACGCCGCCATGGAGGCCCGGATCTCCCGCATCGTCGCCGGCATGACCCTGGCGCAGAAGGTGGGTCAGATGACCCAGCCGGACGTCCGCTACATTACGCCCGAAGAGGTGACACAGTATTATATCGGCTCGGTCCTGAACGGCGGCGGCGCCTGGCCCGCCATGAACAAGCATGCGACCGTGGCCGACTGGGCCGCCCTGTCGGACCGCTATCATGACGCCGCTCTCGCCGCAGACATGACGGTGAAGATTCCGCTGATCTGGGGCACCGACGCGGTCCACGGGCACAACAACGTCTCCGGCGCGACGCTCTTCCCGCACAACATCGGGTTGGGCGCCGCCCATGATCCCGAACTGATTGAGCGGATCGGCCGGGCCACCGCGCGTCAGGTGCGGGCCACCGGCATCACCTGGGTCTTCGCCCCGACCCTGGCAGTGGGCGAGAACCGCCGCTGGGGCCGCACCTATGAGAGCTATTCCAGCGATCCTCAGCTGGTCGCCGAATACGGCGAGGCCCTGGTGCGCGGGCTGCAAGGGAATCTGACCGGCGACGGCGACGTGGTCGCCACGGCAAAACACTATATGGGCGACGGCGGCACCTTCAACGGCCAGGACCAGGGCGAGGCCCGTGCGAGCCTCAGCGAGATGATCAATCGCCACGGCGCCGGCTATTATTCGACCATCGAGGCCGGCGTGCAGACCGTCATGGCCTCCTACAGTAGCTGGAACGACGTCGCCGCCGGTCATGACTACGGCAAGATGCACGGCAGCCGCGAGATGCTGACCGACGTGCTGAAGGACCGACTGGGCTTCGACGGTCTGGTCGTGTCCGATTGGAACGGGATCGAGCAGGTCCCCGGCTGCACCAAGGCCGAATGCGCCCAGGCGATCAACGCCGGCATCGACATGATCATGGTCCCCGAGGACTGGAAGGCCTTCATCGGCAATACCATCGCCGACGTCGAAGCCGGGCGCATCCCGATGTCCCGCATCGACGACGCCGTGACGCGGATCCTGCGGGTCAAGATGCGCTCTGGCCTGTTCGACCGTGCACCGTCGGAAAGCCGCTACAACGGGCAGGCCTCGGCCGTGGCCGCGACCGATCTGGCGCGCGAGGCGGTGCGCAAGTCGGTCGTCCTGCTGAAGAACAACGACCGCGCCCTGCCGCTGGTCCAGGGCGAGAAGATCCTGGTCGTGGGCGACAGCGCCGACAGCCTGTCCAACCAGACCGGCGGCTGGTCTCTGACTTGGCAGGGTACCGAGAACGTCAACGGCGACTTCGCCACCGGCGCCACCCTGTTGCAGGCTCTCACAGCGCAGTTCGGCGCGGACAACATCGTCTATTCCAGAGACGCCGTCGGCGTGGACGTGACCCGGTTCGCCAAGGTCGTGGTCGTGCTGGGCGAGACGCCCTATGCCGAATATCACGGGGATGTCCGCTTCCCCGCCCCGATCCAGTACAGCCATCGTCGCCCCAACGACCTGGCGCTGCTGTACGCGGTCTCGGGCAAGGGGGTGCCGGTGGTCTCGGTGCTGTATTCGGGCCGGCCGGCCTACGCCAACGACCTGATCAATCTGTCGGACGCCTTCGTCGCGGCCTTCCTGCCCGGCACCGAGGGCGCGGGGCTGGCCGATGTGCTCTCGGGCGGTCGTTACGACTTCGCCGGGCGGCTGTCCTTCGCCTGGCCCGGTTCGGCCTGCAGCACCGGCGAACATGCGGGCGACGTGGTGCAGTTCGCGCGGGGCTTCGGACTCAGCTACGCCCGGCCCGCGACGACGGGTGAACTGCCCTTGCCGACCACCCCCGGCGTCTGCGACGCTGTCGACTGACAGCGTTTTGGGGGCGGATGTGCGGCAACTGAAGACAATCCTGATCGTCGGCGGCGGTTCCGCCGGCTGGATGGCCGCCGCCCTGTTCTCCAAACTGTTCAAGGGGCTTTATGACATCACCCTGATCGAGTCCGAGGCCATCGGCACGATCGGGGTGGGCGAGGCGACGATCCCGGCGATCAAGACGTTCAACGAACTGATCGGCCTGGACGAGAACGACTTCATGCGCCGCACTCAGGCCAGCTTCAAACTGGGCATCCAGTTCGTCGACTGGGACCGGGTCGGATCAAGCTATATCCATGGCTTCGGCGTGATCGGCCGGGATCTGAAATGGCTGCGCTGCCATCAGTACTGGCTGAAGATGCGGGCTGAGGGGAAGGTGTCCGACCTCGCCGCCTATTCGATCAATACGGCGGCGGCCCTGCAAAACCGCTTCATGCGCGCCGACCCGAAACGACCGGGCTCGCCGCTGGGCCATATCGCCCACGCCTTCCATTTCGACGCCGGCCTCTACGCCAAATATCTGCGCGGGATGTCCGAGGCGGCGGGCGTGCGCCGTCGCGAAGGCAAGGTCGTCTCGGTCCAACTCAGGCCCGAGGACGGGTTTGTGGACTCTGTCACGCTTGAGGATGGAGCGGTCGTATCGGCCGACCTGTTCATCGACTGTTCGGGGTTCCGCGGTCTGATCATCGAGCAGGCGATGAAGACCGGGTACGAGGACTGGTCGCACTGGCTGCCGTGCGACCGGGCGATGGCCGTGCCCTGCGCGCGGACCGAGCCCTTTACGCCCTATACCCGCTCGACCGCCCGCCCGGCCGGCTGGCAGTGGCGTATTCCGCTGCAGCACCGCACGGGCAACGGGCACGTCTATTCCAGCCGCCATATGGACGACGGAGAGGCCGAACAAATCCTGCTGTCGAACCTGGACGGCGCCCAGATGGCGGAACCAAATCGAATCCGTTTCGTCGCCGGCAAGCGTCGTCAGATCTGGAACCGCAACTGCGTGGCGGCGGGCCTGGCCTCCGGTTTTCTCGAGCCGTTAGAATCGACCAGCCTGCACCTGATCCAATCCGTGCTGATCCGGCTGGTGCGCCTGATGCCGGACGCCGGTTTCGATCCGGCGACCATCGCCGAGTTCAATCGTCAGACCGATTTCGAATACGAGCGGATCCGCGACTTCATCATCCTGCACTACAAGGCTACGGAACGCGACGACACGCCGTTCTGGCGCTATTGCCGCGACATGGATGTCCCTGTGACGTTGGAGCGGAAGATCGACCTGTTCCGCGCCAACGGCCGGATATTCCGCGAAGACGACGAACTGTTCGCCGAGGAAAGCTGGATACAGGTGCTGCTGGGGCAGGGGATCATCCCGGTCGGCTATGACCCGCTCGTCGATGTGACGCCGGAACCGGACATTGAGCGGTACCTGGCGGATGTGGAGACCGTCATAGGCAAGTGCGTCGCCCTGATGCCGTCTCATGCGGACTATGTCGCCAAGGCGTGTCCGGCTGCGTGAAGGGCGCGCTGTCGCTTGCCTCGCATTGGGAATACGGACTGCCGCGATCCCTTGAGAACGGCTTCGGCGCCAGAGCAGCCCGATGCGGCGCAAGCAGGGCGATCCATAAGTGAGCCAGGCTCAGAGCGTCTCAAAAGCCGTTGCGAGCCGGGGCAGGCGTGATCGTATCGCGCTCTAGATCGACGCGTGCAGGGGCTCGTGAAAATCGGCGGCATCGGGGCGAGGGCCGTGTCCGTCGCGCTGTCGGCCAATCGGCGGCACGGACGTCCACGCCAAGAACTACGCGTTTCTCATTGCGGAGGAGGGCCAGGTGCGGCTGGCGCCGCTCTACGACATCTCCAGCGCCCTACCGTATGACGGGCTGCAGTATCAGCGTCTGAAGCCGGCGATGAAACTCGGCGGCGAATATTATCTGCGCGACATCGGCCCCGTCAGGTCGCCAGGTTGGCGACCGAACGCCAAATGAGATAGCCGCGTCGTTGCCTAGGGCAAAGGTCCGTGATCGTAACTGAAGACGCGGGCCAGTTTCCAAGAACCGCCTTCGAGCTTCCACATTTGAGCAAATCGAGCTCGGCCGACACGGCTCTCTTCGCCGTCGCCCTGACGTTCATAGAAGACATGCTCGCCGGTTTCGACGGCGCCATACTGCTCTATCGGGAAGACGGCGACGGTTTCGTCCAAGGCTTCCCGGCGCGACCGCCACGCGTCCGGAGCATCTCGACCCTTACAGCGCGTGGCGTACTGGGCGACGAAAGCGTCACCGTCTGTCGCGACCAGGCCGCCGCGGTCATCAAAGAATTCGAAGTCGTCGGTCACCATGGCGCGGAGGGCGGCGGGGTCGCACCGCTCCATGAACAACTCGAAGAGACGGGCGTCCGCTGCAACGACCTGGGATCGCAGGTCAGGGCGACCTGCTGCCATGGTAGGGGCCGCGCCCACCGTCAAACCGAGCGCGATAAAGCCTGCAACAAGCGTCTTGATTTCAGAGCTCACGAAACACTTCTCCAAAATGGGCGGGTGGACTCTTCGCCGGTCAGGCGCCGGCAGCACAACTGCAGAAGGCGATCCTGTGTCGCCATGGGCCTGGGAAAATGGCGAAGGTGAGCAACAAAGCCCGCGTCAGCCCCATGACGGTATTCACATGCCGTCTGCGGCGCGCCCCTATCAAGTTAAGCTTAGGCAATGCTCCAGGTCGTTCCGCCGCTCGATTATTCGTCGGACTGTTTTCGCACCGTCATCGTTGAGCCGTAAAAGCGCGGCCCAACGGGTGCGCCCGCGGGGGTAGGATGTCTGTTCAGGATCTGAGTGCGGGGCGATTGCTGGCGAAGAACGCCGTGCGTCTGCGCGCCTTTGTCCGCAGCCGGGTCCACAACGACGCCGACGCCGACGACATCAGCCAGGAGGCTTACGCCCGCGTCCTGGCCCGATCCCGGGCCACGCCGCTGAAAGATCCGGTGGCCTACGCCTTTCGGGTCGCGCTCAATCTGCTCAGCGATCAGAGGCGCCCCGGCGCCCCGGATGTGAACGAACCGATCGACGACGCGGCGGCCTCGGACGCGCCCTCCCCATTCGAAGTTCTCGACATGAAGCAGAGAGCGGACCTTTTCACCCGCGCGCTTCAGCGCATGCCCCGGCTCAGGCGAGAAGTCTTTGTTTTGCGCCAGTCCGCCGATCTCAGCTATCCAGAGATCGCCGCGCGGCTGAACATCTCGGTCGAAGCAGCCCAAAAACACTTCAGTCGCGCCGCCTTCGAAGTGCGCAAGGCGGTGGACATGGAGCGTGTGCGATGAAGAATTCTGCGCGCATCTCCGAAGAACAGGCCGCCCTTTGGGCCGACCGTCGGCGTCACGGCGAAATGGACGAGGCGGCGGACGAGGCGCTGCGCGCCTGGCTGACCGCAGCGCCGGAGCGCGCCCGACTGCTGGAGGCCCAGGAGCGGTTGCTCGCCGATCCGGCCCTGGCGGCCGCCAGCGCAACACTGGCGGCTGAAGCGGGCCGGCGTCGGCGCGCCTGGCGGGTTCGGCCCCTTCCACTCTCGCCATCCCTCTGGGCCGGCGGCATGCTGGCCGCGGCCTCCGTGACGCTCGCCGTGCTGATATGGCCGTCCCAGCCCGCCCTGGTCGAACAGAGGCTGGAGGGAACGGCGGGACGCAGCCTTCAAGCGGCGCTGGACGACGGCTCTTCGGTCCAGCTGAACGGCGACAGCCGGGTCCGCACGGCCTTCGGCCCGGAACGGCGGGACGTCTGGCTGAGCGGGGAAGGCTTCTTCTCGGTGGCCAAGGACGCCAGACGCCCCTTCTCGGTCATCACGGCCACACATCGAATCACGGCCCTGGGCACGCGCTTCAACGTCGATGAACGCAGCGGCGGCGCGGTGGAGGTGACGGTCCTGGAAGGCCGGGTCGAGGTGGTGCCTTTGAACCACCCCGAGCGCGGCCAGGTGCTGAACGCAGGCGGTCGATTGCTGAGCGACGGCGCGACCGCCCGAGCCGGGGCGATCGAACGCCTGGACCCGGAGGTCAGGACGCCGGACTGGACCGAGGGATGGATCGACGCGGACAATATGAGCCTGGCCGATCTGCTGATCGAATTGAAACGCCGATCGCCCGGCCTGGAGGCCGAGTTCGGCGATCCCGCCCTGAGCCGACGCCGGATCAGCGGTCGGTTCGCCGCTTCTCGACCGCAGGACGTCCTGACCGTGGTCGCGGACATGCAGGATCTGACGCTTCGCAGGGACGCCTCCGGCCGTCTGCTGATCGATCGGTGAACCCAGGATGGGAACGGGCCGCGCAAGGTTTTGGAGCGCAGCAGCGGTGACGAGCCTGTGGCTTGCGGCGGGCGGCGCCGCGGCTCAAGCCCATGCCCCGGCCCCGGCCCCGTTCGCCGCCGCCGCCGACCAGACCCCGCACAGGTTTCGGATTTCCAGCGGCCCTCTTGCCCAGGCCCTGCGTGATCTTTCCCGGCAATCGGGCATGGCCGTTCTGGCCGACGCCGATCTGATGAACGGACGTCGCACAGCGCAGTGGCAAGGCCGAACCACCGCCTGGAACGCCCTGACCCGGCTGCTGGCCCCCCATCCGGACCTGCAGGGCCGCATCGTCGGCGAGACCCTGATCATCGAGCGGGCGCAGGCTGCGCCGGCGCCGACGACCGTGACCCAGCTCGAGGAGGTGGTGGTCCTGGGCCGCAAAGGGGCCCTCCAGGAGGCTCTGGAGATTAAACGGGCCTATGACGGCGTCAGCGATGTGGTCAGCGTCGACGACCAGGGCCTGCTGCCCACCAACAATCTGGCGGAAAGCCTTGCGCGTCTGCCCGGCGTCAACGCCGTCAGAAACCACCAGACCGGCGAAGGCGATCGCCTGACGATCCGCGGCATGTCGACCGAATGGAACGCCTATCGGATCAATGGCGTGCGCCTGGGCGGCGCCGGGTCGCGGGCGGACAAATTCTATCGTGGCGTCCGCCTCAGCTATCTGCCGCCCGAAGGAATCCAGAACCTGATCGTGCGAAAGACCCTGACGCCCGATCTGGACGGAGACGCCCTGGGCGGCCTGATCGACATTCAAACCCCGACGGCCTTCGACGCCGACCACGACTATGTGCGGCTGTCGGCGGAAAACGGCTGGCTGACCCGGTTCGATCGACCGAAGTCGGGCAAGTTGGCCTTGGCCGTCTCGCGCCGTCTCTCGGATCAGCTGGGCCTCTTCGTCGCCGCCAACTGGAGCGACGCCCGCTCGCAATTCGAGATGGTCGGCGGCGAGAGCGACGACCTGCCGCCCGTCTGGTTCGACACCTTCTATTCGACCGGCTGGGATTTCGACCGTTTCATCATGAGGGGCATGGAACTGGCCGTCGGCGAGACCCAGGTGCGCCGCCTTGGGGTGAACGGGAGCCTGGATTGGCGAGGCGGGCAGCAGGAGCTTCACCTGCGGCTTCAGTACAACCGCTACGAGGGCGAGGAGTACCGGAACCGTCTGAATTTCCGGAACGACGGCCTGGCGGGAACCGAGCGGCTGGTCCAGGTGGACAGCGGTCGAACCGGTCTGGCGCAGCCGGACGCGATGGTGGTCGGTTCGGATCCGGATTTGGGGCGCATCTACGGCTACTCGACTGCGGACATGAAGGATGTGGACGGGGATGGGCGGATCACCGACGCCGACCGCGACGTCCGCTCCGTCTATAGTCTGGCTGGCGCATCGGGCGTGTGGGATCCAATGGGCTTCCGACTGAGACGGTTCTGGGAAGCGACGCGGGAATCCGGCCTGTTGTCGTCCATCACCCTGGGCGGACGGCGGTGGGACGGGCCGTGGCGGATCGACTATGATGTCTCGCTGTCGCGCTCTCAGGATGATCTGGACGAGGGCGCGCTCCTGGAATTCAGGACCGACGCCGTCGAATGGCTGGGCAATCGCGGCGTCCGGGTGATCGAGACCGACGATCCGCGCTTTCGCCTGTGGGGGCTCAATCCCGCCGGCATGGCGGCGGTTCAGGATCCGGCCGCCTATGATTTCAGACATCTGGGCGAGGAGTGGGAACAGACGTCCGAGACCCTGGCCCAGGCCCAGTTCGGTCTGACCTATACGCCGACCGGCGGCTGGCTGGAGTCGGTCCAGGCCGGAGGGCGCTATATGCACTCGAACCGCCGCAGCGCGGGAGGCACCCGCCCTGATCTGATCGGTCCGGAGACCCTGGCCGATCTGGAAGGGCTGTTCGGCGCGCCGGTCACGGACCTGTTCGACGGCCGCTATGTCGGGGACCACCGGCTGGGCGTGGTCTTGGACAGCCGACGGATGTCGGCCGAGATCGAACGGGCCTATCGCGGCGATAGCGCCTACTTCACCGTAGACCCCGCGTTCGAGCCCCAGGCCGACGCCGAGAGGTTCCGGCTGAAGGAACAGGCGGCGGCCGGCTATGTCATGGCCGCAGCCCGATGGGCCGGAACGGAGATCACGGGCGGCGTGCGGGTCGAGCACACCCGATCAAAGGTGAGTTTTCCCATTCTGGATGCGCTCCGTGGCGACGGACGGGATCAACGTCGAAACAGTTTCACCAATGTTTTGCCCTCGCTGCATCTGCGGCGCGCCCTGGAGGGCGACAAGGTGTTGCGGGCGGCGATCTGGACCAGTTTCGCCCGACCGGACATCGCCCGAATGACGTCGGCGCGGCAGTATGTCTACGATCAGGATCCCGACCGCGACGGCGAGGTCAATCCCGAGGCGGACTGGATCCTTCAGGAAATCCGCCAAGGCAATCCGGACCTGAAGCCTATGGAAGCCATCGGCTATGATCTGTCGCTCGAACACTATGGCCGATCGACAGCCTGGTCGGCGGCCCTGTTCCACAAGGACATTCATAATTTTCTCTATAGGGCCTCAACCAGTTCGATCCGCGACGGCGGACTGATTGACCGCGGGGATGAGAACGGGACGCCCGTGCGGGCCTACGCCAACGGTCGGCGGGCGCGGATCAGCGGGGTCGAACTGGCGATACGCCACGGCCTGGACTGGGCGCCCGCCCCGCTGGATGGGCTGGGCGTCACGGCCAATCTGACCTGGCAGGTCAGCCGCGCCGACGCCAACATCGTCTGGCGCGTCGGCGATCGGCTTCCCTTTACGGAGACGCCCGAGACCCTGGCGTCCGTCGAACTGTTCTGGCAGGGCGGCGGATGGGAGGCGGCGGCCGGCTGGAGCCGCCAGGGCGGCTTCCTCGAAGGTATGGATAGTTTCGCCAACGACCCCTACGAACAGGCCTACAGTTTTGTGGACATCAGCCTTCGACGACGGTTGGGCGGCGACGGCTTGGCGTCGATTCAGATCCGCAACCTGCTGAACAGCCATACCTATTGGTACACCTTCGGCTCGGGGCCGGAGGATTTGCGGGAGTACATCCGCACCGGGCCGACGGTGACCCTGGCGATCAGCCGCAGCTTCTGAGCGGATCCTGCGACGCCAGGCGGCCCGCGAACCTTCGGCTGAAGGCGCCGCCGAGGCGCGAGACGGTCAGGTCGTAGGCGCCGTCCGGCAGGACCGGAAGTCGCAGGCGCAAGGGCGCTCCAGCGCTCAGCCTGTAGCGACGCGTGGGACACAGGCCCGTCTCGTCATTGACGCAGAACCAGGCGTCCTCGGCCGGGACGATCTCCAGGATCAGGCCCCGACCTCGGCGCGGCTCTTTCAGGCGCGCCGCGACAGGGCCGTCTTCGGCCAGACAGCCGGAGAAGCGCCTGCAGAAGCCGTCGGGTCCAAGCAGGCGCAGATCATAGGGGGCGGCCGTCCGGATCAGTTCGACCTGATCGCCGGGCGACAGGCTGAAGGCGTCCATGGACGCCGACGGCTGATGCGCATCGAGGATCTGAAGATGCGCCACATCGCCGCCGGCCGCGTTGCACACCGTCAGCAAAAGCTCATCCTGGGCGAAGTCAAAGCGATCCGTCACGGAGAGGCTGCACGCCCCGGAAAGATCGCGCGTCTTCGTGGTCAGGCGGGGATTGAAGGCGCCGCCCGCTCGGCCCCCGCGCCTTTGCATGGCTTCGATCATGGCAGCGCCGCGAGCCCGCAGTCGCTCACGGCGCGCCGAAGGCCCCGTGGCCGATCCGTCTGAATCACATTGGCGTCCAGGACCAGCAGTCCCTCCAGCCGGGAACACAGGTCGGGCGCCCGGACCGCTAAGGCCTCATCGACATCGCCCAGACTGTTGACCCAGATCCGCGCCGGCAGGGCCCGCGCCCCGTTGCGGAGCTGCGGGGTCAGAGACTCGGGGTCGCCGTGAATGATCGTCACCGCCGGCAGCCCCTCGACGGCGGCGGCCAAGCCGTCGGGACGGCTGACGCGCGGCATGAGCAGGGCGCGCGGCGCGAGCTCACGCACCGCCCGCAACACCGCCCTGTCGGAGTCGAAAAAGACGACCTGGTCCGTCATTCCCAGCCCCTGCACCGCCGCGACCACGGGGCCGATGCGATCCGTCTTGAGGTCCAGATCAACCAGCACCCGTCCGCACGTCTTGCGAAGCGCCTCGACCAGGGTCGGGGGCGGCTCGGAACTGTCTTCCAGCCGCAGGCGACGCAGTTGGGCGTAGGTCAGGCTCTCGGCCTCGCCGGCGCCGCCGGTGGTCCGAGTCACCGTTTGATCGTGCATCAGAAAGGGCACGCCGTCGGCGGAGACCTTGACGTCGATCTCCACGATGTCGGCGCCCTCGCGCACCGCTTCGTCGATGGCGGCCAGCGAGTTCTCGGGCGCGTCGAGGTGGCCGGCCCGGTGTGCGGCGATCAGCAGGGCGCCGCGCGGCTTCGCCAGTTCGGCCTGAAGGCGCGACATGACGGCGGTCTGCCCGCAGACCGGATCGGCCAGGGCCGACGTCGCCGCCAGCCCCGCCGCCCATGCCGCGAGCAGCCCGACGATCGCGGTACGCGCGATCACTACTGGTCCTCGCGCCGCAGGATCAGCTCCGGCGTCGCCGGCTTCAGATCGGTCAGACGCGCCGGACCCGCGCCGGGCTTGTCCAGCTGGAAGGCGTCGTAAGGCGCGCCGTCCATGGTGAAGGCCCGCATCGTCAGTCGGGCCGCAGAGACCTCGACCTGCTGGAACACCTGCACGCCGCTGGCCTTGCGCTCCGTCCAGTTGAGGTCGCCCAGCGGATACTGCTTCGGCCCGACGTTGGAGACCATATAGACCGGGCCCTGATCGTGGGGGCGGCCGCGTCCATAGGTGTGGTCATGGCCGGCCAGCACCAAGTCGACGTGATAGCGGTCGAACAGGGGTTGCAGCACGGCGCGCAGTTCCTCGCCGCTGCGGCCCCGGGCGGTGGAATAGAGGGGGTAGTGCAGGAAGACGACCGTCCAGCGCGACGGGTTGTCGGCCAGTTGCCGCTCCAGCCAGGCCACCTGATCCCGCGCGGCCTGGGGGTCTTCGTCGATCATGTCGGCGTCGAGCGAGATGATGCGAACGCCCTGATAATCGACCCGATACACGGTCTCGGTCAGCATGTCGGACGGGCCGTTCTCGGGCAGGGTGAATTGCAGCCGCCACTGGGGCGCCAGCATTTGCGGGGTCGAGCCCTGGGGCTTCATGTATTCGTGGTTGCCCGGCGTCATCAGCGACGGGGTCTCGGCCAGACGGTGGGCGTCCATATCGAACCATTCGCCCCATTCCGCGTCGTTGTCGGCCCGGTTGATCAGGTCGCCGGCGAACAGCATGAAGGCCGCGTCCGGGGTCTGGCGCAGGGCGCGGCGCACGGCCAGGCCGCCCATGGAGCGGATGTCGTTCTGGACGTCGCCCATATAGAGGAAGGTGAAGGGACGAACCTCGGCGGCGGCGGTCTTGACCTGGCGCCAGGGCGACCAGGCGCCTTCCTTGCCCACGCGATAGACGTATTGGGTGTCGGGGGTCAGGCCGGTCAGCCGCACGCTGTAATAGTCGGCGGCGACGTTCTGTTCGTCCCGCGTCGTGAAGGCGGCGGAGGTGCGCTGCGCCGGCAGGCGGACGGCTTTGGCAGGGTAGGCCGGCCCCGGCGTCAGAATCGCATATTCGATGAAGCCGTCGCCCGCACCCGCTTCGGCGCGCCAGTTGAAGGCCAAGCTGGTCGACGGCGTCTCGGTCAGATTGACGATGACGCGTTCGGGCAGGGAAGCCGTCTGGGCTTGCGCCGGGACGGCCTGGAGGGCGGCGAAGGCCAGGACGCTGCAGGACAGGGTCGCGGCGAGGCGCAGGGACAGGCGCATGAGGTATCCTCGATGTCTGGAAAAGGCGCCGCTCGCGGGAGATCTCCCGCGAGCGGCAGGAACGGTCAGAGCCGCCAGTTCAGGTTCAGGCTCAGGTAACGACCGTTCTCGATGTAGTCGCGGACGCCGCCCTTTCCTTCACCGAAGGTGTAGAAGTAGGTGTAGTTGTCCAGCAGGTTCTGCACCTTGAAGGTGGCCGTCAGGTTCGGCGTGATCTGACGCCGCGCCATCAGGTCCACGAAGTGGTAGTCCTGCTCATAGGGATCGTTGCCGAAGTCCTCGATGTCTTCCAGAGACACGTCCTGATAGTTGTAGGCCACATAGGCCTCCCAGCCGTTGCGCTCCCAGAACAGTTCCAGGTTCACGATGTGGTCGGGGGTTTCCATGAAGGGCAGGGTGTAGCCTTCAGGGTGCCAGGACAGGCCGGTTTCGGCTTCCGAGCGCTGGATGGTGGCGTTCGCCGCCACGCCCAGCCCGTCGAACGGCGCCGGCAGCCAGTGGAGCTGCTGGCGGGCGTTGATCTCGACGCCGCGGATCTCGGCCTTGCGACCGTTCATCGGCATGGAGACGGGCACGCCCGACGGATCGTCGAACTCGCCCTCCGTGCCGTCCCGAATGACCGACGACGAGGAGCGGAACAGGAACTTG
Organism: Brevundimonas sp. EAKA; assembly: GCF_000698025.1. Lineage (NCBI taxonomy): Bacteria > Pseudomonadati > Pseudomonadota > Alphaproteobacteria > Caulobacterales > Caulobacteraceae > Brevundimonas > Brevundimonas sp. EAKA. Next base: position 21,888 of record NZ_JMQR01000002.1, read on the forward strand.
TCCAGATCCTTGTAGAACAGCGCGACGGAGTAGGCGCCCGTGCGTCCGTTGTAATATTCCGCCGACAGGTCGTAGTTGACCGAGGTCATCGGCTCGAGATCGGGATTGCCCTGGACGATGCCGGTCAGCACCCATTCGCTGGTCGGGTTGGTCACGCCGTCGCCGTCGGGATCGCCGTCGTAGCTGTATTCCTTGACCGAGGTCATCCGTTTGATGTCCGGACGCGAGACGCTGGTCCAGATCGCCGCCCGCAGCTTGGCGTTCCGGCTCACGTCATAGTTGACGTGGATCGAGGGCAGCCAGTTGGTGAAGCCCGAGGTGTCGGTGGTGTAGTCCTCGCCCCGCACCGGGTTTTCGGTCCAGGCGCGGATGTCGTTGCTGGTGTCCTCGACCCGCACGCCGGCGATCACTTCGGCCGCGCCGAAACGAGCCGTGCCCATCACATAGGCAGACACTACCTGTTCGTCGTAGAACCAGGTGGAGGCGTAGTCGATCGAGTCCGCCTCGTTCAGCGTCAGCAGGGTCGAATTCCCCGCCTTGGCGCGTTCGATCTCGGCCATCATCTTGTCGGTGTCGATGACGGGGCCGAGTTGGTACTGGCCGGTGTAACGGCCGTCGAACATGTCGGTGATCGCTTCGCCGAACAGGGCGGAATAGTCGGCCATGGTGCCCCGGGGCTCCAGGTCGATCAGCGAACCTTCCAGGCGTTCACGCTCGGACTTGTAGTATTTGGCGCCGGCGCGGACCTCTTGCAGCCAGGAGCCTGTCGGCTGGTAGCGCAGGTTGAACTGGGCCTGGTTCAGGGTTTCCTTGGCGCCGCCGTAGCTGCCGCTCAGGCTGGAGGCGGTGTACTGGGTCAGGTCCTGGACGCCCGCCATGCCGGCGGGGTTCAGCACCCATTTCAGGTACTGCGGATCCCCCTGGCTGACGATCTCGACGCCTTCATTGCCCTTCCACAGATAGGCGTTGCGGCCGAAATACATCTCGTAGCTGTCGACGATATTGTCCTCGGATTCCGAGTGCGACAGGTCGTAGTCGAGGGTGAACTCGCGGAAGCGGCTTTCGCCGCCGAAGTTGACCATCTGCAGCACGCCTTCGGTCGTGCCGCCTTCCCAGTAGCGACGCAGGCGGAAGCCTTTGGGATCCCACGAGCCCGACGAGCCGTTCAGGCTGTAATAGCTGTTGGAACCCTTGTCCGCGTCGGTGATCTTGTCGTCCTTGTCGCGGTCGACGATCTGGGCGGTGGTGTAGTTGTAGATGGCGCCCTTGATGTCATCGTAGCCGATGACGGCGTTCGCCGGCTGGATCAGGTCGCCGCGCGACTTGTCGACCTGCTCCAGGCGCGCCGAGGCGCTGGTGCCGGCCTCGTTGCGGAAGTTGAGGCGGTTCCTGAACTGGGTCTCTTCATACTCATTGTACTGACCACGCAGGTGGAAGTCGTGATTGTCGCCGCGCCAGTCCAGCGAGCCGTTGAAGCCCCAGCGCGTCACGTCCGTGTCGCCGGTGGACATTTCCAGACCGCGGGTCACGAAGGTCTGGGGATCGAAGTCCAGGCTCTGGGCCTTGCTGTACCAGTTACGGGGCATATTATCCCCGGAGTTGCCGATCTGCTCGAACTGCGAGGCGCGTTCCGAGTAGTTGCCGGTCACGAACAGGCCCAGCCGATCGGAGAACTGCTTGCCGAAGGCGACGTCGGCCGCCCACGAGGTCCGGTCGTCGCGCTGTTGCAGCAGGGTGCCCTCGATCGAGCCCGCCACATGGGTCGGATCATAGTCGAAGGCCGTCGGCGTCTTGATGTCGATGGTGCCGCCGATGGCGTCGCCGTCCATATAGGGCAGCAGGCTCTTGTAGACGGTGATCGCATCGACGCCCGACGTCGGCAGGAAGCTGAGGCGCACGCCGCGGAAGAAGTTGTCGCCCGGCGATCCGGTGCCGCCCATGCGCACGCCGTTGACGGCGTAGGCGTTGTATTCGGTCGCCATGCCCCGGATCACCACCCGGTCGCCTTCGCCGGTGAAGTGGTTGCGGACCGCCGACACGCCCGGAATGCGCGATGCGGCCTCGGTCAGGTTGGACGACGGCAGCTTGCCCATGTCGTCGGCGCTGACGCTGTCCGAGATCATGTCGCTGTTGCGCTTCTCGTCGATCGAGCGGCGCAGGCCCTGCAGATAGCCGGTGACGACGACTTCATCGAGGACGGCGGGGTTGGGTTGCGCCGCCGTTTCCGCCTCGGACGAGGTCGATTGCGACTGCGACTGCGATTGGGCCGCCGCCCATTGCGGAAAGGCCGCGATCAACGCCAGGCCTCCGGCCGCCGCCAGATAGCGAGATTTGGTTTTCATGATGTAGTCCCCCGTGGTCTGCCAAGGCGCAGACGACAGAGAGACTGAACGACCCGAACAAGCTGACAGGCGTCGTCAATATTTCATACGCACGTCGTCAATCTGTACTGGACAATCAACCTCAGATACACAGATCCGCCCCGTCATTGACGAACCGGCAACCTTCTTCGGCTCCGTGCCGAGGCTTTGCGCCGCGATGCCGCACGGGCCGCAAGGGTAGGGGGATCATCCAGCCCGGACCGCACTGAGCCTTCGGCGTAGGGTGCGGCGCTGAATGTTGAAGCGGCGCCGCGCTCCGTCCCGGTCGAGACCCGGCCGGTTCAGCCGGAGACCGGCATTGGACGGCGGCGGGGAGGCAGACGCTTGCGGCCTGGGGCAGGGCGTCGCCCCTGGCCATTGTTCTCGCGTCCATTCCGTCTGGCGCGGCGGGTTCGGTCTCCGCCGTGTCCGGCGCGTATCCGGCTGACTTCAGAAACCGGATCATGGACTGGTTGAACAGTTCCGGGCTCTGCCAAGGCGCGAAATGCCCGCTGTCCGCCAGATACTGAAGACCGGCGCCCGGGATGGCGTCCGCAATATAGGCGGCATGCTGCGGCGTTATGAATTCATCCTCCGAGCCCGCGACGATCAGAACCTGGGGCGCCCGGATCAGGGCGAGTTGACCGGGGCCGTAGTGAAGTCGCGTTGTCTGCATGGTCCTGACCGCCCGGGTCAGCCCGGAGAAATCCGGGGCGGGCGAGAGCTCGGCATAATCGGCGGCGAGGCGGGGCCCCACCTGCCGCAGGATCGGCGCATCGCCGGCGTCCTTGCGGACACCCTGCAGATCCATATTGGCGCCGAACGCATAGATGGGGCCGAGTTGATCGCCTCGGTCCATGCCGAGCACGAGCGCCGTTATGGCGCCGTCGCTCCAGCCTATGATTGCGGGTCGGTTCAACTGCAGATGATCGATCACCGCTCCGACATCCTCGGCCAACTGATCGTAGCTCAGAGGTGTCGAACCCAGGGTGCTGCGACCGTGGCCCCGGCTGTCAATGAGGATGACCTGATAGCCGGCGTCAAGGAGAGCGGGGACCTGTCGGCCCCAGGCCCGGTGGCTGGACAGTCCTCCGTGCAACAGGATCACAGGGGGACCGCTGCCGATCACGCCGTACCAAAGATGGGCAGCCTCTCGCCAGACGCCGCCCTGTATGGGGATCCTGGGCAGGGCGCGCTCGGGCGGCAGGCTTTCGAGCGAGGATGGGTGCGGCGAACAGCCGAGAAGGCCGGGCAAGAGGACGAGCCCCAGACCGAGGGCGCGCCATGTCATGCCGCGCGATCGTTTGAAGTGGATCTGGGTCACCACGTCACCTGCAACTGGCCGATGCGTCGGATCCCCGCATAGCCCTCCACCTTGACCGGCGGCCCGGCGAGCCGGAGGTGGGGCAGTTTCCGGCAAAGGGCCATCAGACCCTCTTCAAGTTCCAGTCGGGCCAGGGCCTCGCCGATGCACCGATGCGCGCCGGCGCCGAACGCCATGTGCCAGCGAACATGATCTTGCCGGTTGATGAGGAAGGCGTCCGGATCCTGGAAGCGGGCCGGATCACGCATGGCGGAGAGGGTGGACAACGACACCAGATAGCCGGCCGGAATGACCATGCCGTCCAGCGTGATCGCCTCTGTCGAGAACCGGGGGAAGGAGCCCACCGGCGGTTCGAACCGCAGCGCCTCCGCCACGGCCGCGCGCGCAAGGTCAGGATTGTCGCCATAGTCGGACCAGTCTGCACCGCGCTCGGCCAAAAGGCTGACCTGCACCGCCAGTGCGCCCCGGGTCGTGTCACTGGCGCCGATGATCAAGGTCACGATCTGGACGGCGGCTTCGGCCTCGGTCAGATCACCCGCGCCGATGGCGGCGAGCATGTCTTCAAGCAGCGCGGCGGGGGACGTCTGGCCTGAAGCCGCTTCGGCTACACGCGTCTTTACATAGTCTGTGAGCCAACGGGCCCCATCGACCATTCGGTCCATATCTTCCCCGGGCAGGGCCGGCGCAAAGGCGGGAGAGACTTTGTAAACCGCCCGGGCGAACTCTTGCGCGTCGCTCGCCGGGGCGCCGAGGAGCTGGCTCATCACCAGGGGCGGCAGGGGCGCGCAGAAAGCCTGGACCAGGTCCGCCGCGCCATCGGCCTCAAAGCCGTCGATCAAGCCTTCGGCGGCCGTCCGCACCGTATCGCGCAGGGACTCGATGGCCGGGAAGGCGAAGGTGCGCGACAGGGGCGCCCGTCGTCGGCGATGCGCCTCGCCTTCTGACAGCAATACGGATGTCGCCAGGAGGTCGAACAACGGACCCGGCGGGACGCCGCGCATGCGCGCATAGAGAGCGCCGTCGATCTGCTGCGTCCTGGGATCGTTGAGAAGCCGCTCGACATCATCCGCGCGGAGAACGAGGCAGGCCCCGTCCTCTCGTTGGATCACGGGGCTCTTTGAACGCCATTGGCGAAACAGGCCATGGGGGTCGCGCTCCAGGTCCAGTGAGGAGACGACAGGGATTGGCTCGCCTGACGGGGATAGCTCAAGAAACGGAGCGGGTTGCTGGTCCGCAGTGGTCGGATGATCGTCCTGGGGGGCGGTCCGTGTCGTAGTCATCGCTGGTCCTGTAGGTCGGAGCGGCGGCCGTACAGGCGCTGTGGGCCACGGCCGATGCGACATGTTCAGCGCGCCGTGTCACTGGCGAGCTTCAGGATCCGTGATCATCGATGACAGATGAAACCACTTGGTCGGCGCATGGGCGCGGATGATCGGACCGACCCCTCGATCCGTCCGATCAAAGTCGCCGGGTCAGTGAGACTTTCGGTCCAGGGCCTCCATGGCCCGCCGCAGACGACTGTGGGTCGCCCGCAACTTGATCTCGTCCGAGACAAGCGCCGCCAGGTTCGTGAGGATCGCCCTCTGGTTGTCATCAAGCGTGCGTGGACGGGTGTCGATGACGCACAGGGATCCGAGAGTGAAACCGTCGGGATCGACTACAGGGCATCCAGCATAGAAGCGGAAGTTCGGGGCGTCCGCGACAGCCGGGTTGTCGGAGAAGCGAGGGTCGGCGGACAGATCCTCTGAAATCATGCAGCTGTTCTGCAGGATGGTGTGGTTGCAGAACGCCCAGCTTCTCGGCGTATCGGCCATCTCCAGCCCATGCCGCGACTTGAACCACTGCCGCGTCGGCGTCAGCAGGGTGATCAGCGAGATGGGCATGCCGAGCGTCTGCGCCGCCAGCCATGTCAGTCGGTCAAAGGCGTCCTCGGGCGGAGTATCGACGAGGCCGGAGCGTTCAAGAGCGAGTAGACGCTGCGCCTCATTGCCGGGAAGGGGAAACAAGGAGGTCGCCTCCAGACCCTCGCCCGGCTGATCAGGTCCCCTTACGGCCGCCTCGGCCGCCTCGGCCAGATCGTCGATGTCGTCGATGAACCGAACCCGGCCCGCTCCTTGGGACGCGTCGACGACAGTCTGGCGGCCTTCAGGACCGACGACCAGTATGACGGTGTGTTGCAGGGCGACATCGGAGCCCAGCGCATGGAGCACGCCATCAGCGACGGCGAACGACTCTGCGTCGATGACCACGGCCGCCGGCGAGCGGCCGCCTATGTCCAACAAGGCGGTGAAAGGCTCGGGATAGGTTTCGACAAAGCAGGAAGGCGCGCTCTCAAGCGCGGCCTTGAACTGCGGCAACCGTTCGGGCCGCGCAATGACGATGACCCTGGCCGAGGCCGGCGTGGCCGGGAGTTCCTGACCCTTGACGAGCGCAACGACGTCGCTCCGGTAAACCCGCCGATGGCCGCCGGGCGTCTTCCACGAAGGGATCGATCCGCCCTCGATCAGCAACTGGGCGGTTCTGACCGACACGCCGAGAATCTTCGCGGCGTCCGTGGTGGTCACGATCTCCTTCTCGGCGGCGTCCATGGTCTCTCCTGCGGCTGATCGCGGTCTCGCGTCAATATGGAGGCGCGCTCCCGCTCCGCCACACCGCCGCCAAAATCTGGTGCATTTGATGAAATTGGTAGATTTGATACCTAAATCGTCAATGTGGAGATTTGAGAATGTCGGATGGACTGCAAACCGATGAGGGGGAGTTCGCGGCCCGCGTCGCGGCCAATCAGGCTCAGCGGCTGTCGAACCTTCGGAAAACATACGATTTCATCGTCTGTGGCGCGGGCAGTTCGGGCTCGGTCCTCGCTCGACGACTGGCGGAGAATCCGGCTGTCCATGTGCTGCTGATCGAGGCCGGCGGGAGTGATGATCGGCCGAGCGTCATGGAGCCGGCCGCCTGGCCGACCAACCTGGGCAGCGAGACAGACTGGGGGTTTGTGGCCGAGCCAAATCCCGAGCTGAACGGACGGGCAATGCCGATGTCCATGGGCAAGGTTCTGGGCGGCGGTTCAAGCATCAACGTCGGCGTCTGGGCGCGTGGCCACCGCAGCGACTGGGACTATTTCGCCCAGGAGAGCGGCGACGAGTCCTGGGGGTATGAATCCGTCCTCGGCCTCTACCTTGAGATTGAGAACTGGCAGGGTGCGCCCGATCCCCTGTATCGGGGCACGGGCGGGCCAGTCTTTGTGCAGCCGACGCCCGATCCGGGGCCGGCGGCTCTGGCGATGCTGGACGCCGCGCTCGAGCTCGGCATACCCACTTACGATAGTCCGAACGGCCAGATGATGGAGGGGGACGGCGGTTGCGCCATCTCCGACGTCCTGACGCGGAACGGCAAACGGCATTCCATCTTCCGCGCCTTTACCTATCCCTACCTGGACCGGCCCAATCTGACGCTCCTGACCCGCACCCAGGTGAACCGGGTGATCGTTCAGAACGGTCGCGCCGTCGGGGTCGAAGCGGTGCGGGACGGGGTGGTCGAACGGTTTGACGCCGCCCATGAGGTCATACTGTCGCTCGGCGCCATCATGACGCCGACCGTCCTGATGCGTTCCGGGATCGGCGACGAGGACGATTTGCGCGCCGCAGACATCAAGGTCTTTCATCATCTGCCCGGCGTAGGCCGCAACCTGCAGGACCATGTGTCCTTCGGCTGTATCTGGGAATACCGCGAGCCGATCGCGCCGCGGAACAGCGGCAGCGAGGCGACCCTCTACTGGAAGACCGACCCCGCCCTGAGCGAACCAGACTTGCTGTTCTGTCAGGTCGAGTTCCCCGTGCCGAGCCCCGAAACTGCTGGCCTTGGCGTCCCGGAGCACGGTTGGACCATGTTCGCCGGCCTCGCCCACCCCAAGAGCCGCGGGCGGGTTCGCCTGTCGAGCGGGGATCTCCTGTCCCTGCCGCGCATCGAACTCAACACCTTCAGCCATCCGGACGATCTCCGCGCTGCGGTCGCCTGCGTCCAGCTGTGCCGCGATCTGGGCAACACCCGGGCCTTTGAGCCGCTGGTCGCGCGTGAAGCCATGCCCGGCCCGTTGGGGCAGGCGGACATGGAGCGTTACGTTCGAGACGCGGCGGTGACCTACTGGCACCAGACGTGTTCGGCCAAGATGGGGCGGGACGCGCTGTCCGTCGTGGACGGCAGTCTGCGCGTCTATGGTGTCGAGGGGCTGCGCATCGCTGACGGATCGGTGATGCCGCGGGTCGCGACGGGCAACACCATGGCGCCCTGCACGATCATCGGTGAGAAGGCCTCGCGCTATATCCGCGCGGCTCACGGGGTCTAGGGCCGGAAGAACGGGCGGCCGCTGGTTGGAGACCGGCGGCCGCCTGCCCGGTCAAGGTCGAAGCGCCTGTTCAAGTGCGGGGCGGGCCTCGTCCAATCCTCTGCAAGTCTGTTCATGTCAGGAAAGTGCTTCTTCATGATGTACGCTCAAAGACACGTCCTCGTCGTCGACGACAACGCCTCAGCCCGTGATGCGCTTGGCGGATTTCTCAGCGAGCATGCCTTTCAGGTCAGCACGGCCGCCGACGGCGCGGCCATGCGGCGAATTCTCAGGGCCCGGCCCATCGATCTGGTGGTCCTCAATCTCGGGATAAGGCGCGAGGACGGCCTCGATCTTATGCGGGGCGTCGTCGATCGGGACGAAGCCCCCGTGATCAGCATCACCGATGCTGGCGGCGGCGAGCCGGACAAGGTCGTTGCGCTGGAGCTGGGCGCTGACGATTGCATGAGCACGCCCGTCAGCCCGCGGGAATTGCTGGCCCGCATTCGCACCGTCTTGCGTCGCGCGCGCCCGGCGAAGGCGCGGGAACGCGTCCGGTGGCGGTTCGCCGGGTGGGAGCTCGACCTGCGTCGGCGAAGCCTCACCTCGCCGGACGGCGCCTTGGTCAAGCTCACGACAGCGGAGTTCAACCTTTTGACCGCCCTCTTGAGGAGCCCGAACCAGATTCTGACCCGTCATCAGTTGGTCACGGCCAGCCGAGTCCATCCGGACGAGGTGAATGACCGCAGCATCGACGTCATGATCCTGCGGTTGAGGCGAAAGCTTCAAACCGCGCCCGGCCCTCAGCGCATCATCCGAACCGAGCGGGGCGTCGGATATGGGATCGCCGTTCCGGTTGAAGCCTTTTGACCGGTCAGTTGGGGATCGCTCGGACCGATTTCTGCGGTTGCATCAGGACGCCTCCACCTCCGCCTTGAACATATAGCCCAGGCCCCTCAGGGTCGCGATCGCCTCGGCGCCGTCGGGTCCGGTCTGGAGCTTGCGCCGGAGCCGCAACACCTGAGCATCAATGCTGCGGTCCGACAGGTCCTCGCGCATCCCCGTGGCGTCGAGCAGATCTTGACGCGACAAGACGCGTTGCGGCGCGACGATGAAGGCGTTGAGAAGCCGGAATTCGCCCAGGGTCAGGACGACGACAGCACCCTCCCGGGACAGGCGCCGTGTGCGGCAATCCAGTTCCCAGGGGCCGAACCGGACGTGCGTGCGGGGATGCAGGCGGACCGCTCCGCACAAGCGGTTGCGTCGGCGCAGGATGTTGCGGATTCGGGCGCTGAGCTCGCGCGGATCGACCGGATCGTCGAGATAGTCGTCGGCCCCCAGTTCGAGGCCGACGATCCTGTCGGCCGCGTGGCGCGAGTTCGCCGCCATGAGGATAATCGGAACCTCCGACGCCGCACGCAGGCGCCGCAGAAGGTTGAGACCGTCGCCGCCGAGCTCGAGGTCCAGGATCACCAGGCTTGGATGGTCGCCGAGACGCCGAAACAGGCCGGCGGGGGTTTCCGTCGTGACAACCCGCATCCCGTCTTTCTCAAGGGGCGAACAGAGGTCCTGAAGCGGACTGGCGGCGCGGGCGGCGAAAAGGATGCGAGGCCGGACGGTCAGCAGGTCGGACGGATGACCGACCGCCGCCGGAGCCTGGGGTCGCCCATGGTCGTTCGCTGCGCCCGCATCCGCCAGGGAGGCCTGACGGGTCGCCGGACCCATTGTGGAACGGGCTTGGGAAGCAGGCGTGGTCATAGGCTATCGTTACAGGTCGGGCACGCAGAGAGGTGCGAGAAACCGGTTGCGGCTGAAACAGTCCCGCATTGTCCTATTTTGCGAATGACCCTATGGGCCTGGATGTGTTGGATCGAGCGGAGGGGCGTTGCTCCGCCGTCATGCCGCCTCCATCGTCTTGATCGCGCCGCCGTCAAGCTCGAAGGCGAGGACGAACCGCCGGGGGCTCCCCTCGAAGTCGCCGGTCTTGACGCCCTCGACGACGATTCTGCTGGTCTCGTGGCATAGGGTGTCCGGAGTGAGGACCGTCCCGTTGGCGGCCGACGTTTCCTGGATCCATGTGCGTATCGCCGGGCGGCCCTGATGACGCCGGCCGTCGTCACTGACGACGACGCCGTCGGCGGCGAAGGGTTGCACCATGCCTTCGACGTCGCCTCGCGCGATGGCGTCCACATAGTCGGCGATCGGATTGGGAAGTCTCACGTACATCTGGGTCTCCAAGGTTAGAAATGAGCAGTCGGGGACCGAACCCCTCGTTCAGTGGCCCGAGTTCGCGCCGCCGATCCGACCTGAGAGGGTGATCAGGAGAAGGGTGTCTGCCGTCGAACATCCTCGGCCACGGGAAGCAGATCCGTCGATGCACGGGGCGCCACGACGCTGAAACCGAGACCGTCCCGCGACCATGTCACGCCGTCCAGCGCGCCGTAGGATTGCTCGGACATGGACCGGTTCTTTTCGATCTCCATCGGCCGCATCATCACGGCCAGCCGCTCGGCGGCCGCCCCCTCGTAGACGAACAGGGCGGCGGGACCATTCGGCGTCGTCACCAGTCGGCCGCCGAGGAAGCGATAGCCGGCGCCTTCCAGATCCGGGGGTTGCACCGGCGTATCGAGACGATCGGACACCCAGCGGGTCAGCGTCGCACGCTGGTCAGACGCCAGTTCGACCGGGCGGCGCGTGTCTGAGGCGTAGACCACATAGTTGTCGACGGCCTCTCGACCGAGGGCCTGAATGCCCCGCGCCGGGGGTGAAACCGCCTCGCGCCCCATCCAGCCCGACAGGCCTCCGATGCAGAGAATGGCCGCGGCCGCCGCCATCTGACGCCTTCCGGCCAAGGTCTTCCGGCGACGCTCGACAAGGGCCTTCAGGTTGAGTTCCGCGGGCAGGGGTTGGTCGGAGACCGGCGCCAGCGCGTCGCGCAACGCCTCGCCGTGTTCGCGGTAGGCCGCGAATCTCTCCTGCGCCTCGGGATGGGTGTCGAGATAGCGTCGCACCGCGTCGCGCCGGCTTTCCTCGAGCACCCCGTCCAGAAAGGCGTGGAGGTCGTCTTCGCTAATCGGGCGGTCCCCGGTCATTTGATCCTCCTTAAATGACATCTGACGGGCGTGTCTTCGGCCATCGCACTGGCCAGCCGGGCGCGTCCGCGAGAGAGCCGAGACATGACGGTGCCGAGCGGCACGCCCAGAATACGGGCTGTCTCGGCATAGGACAGGCCTTCGACCGTCACCAACAGGATCACGGCTCGATATTCGTCCGGCAATTGATCCAGTGCGCGCAGAACGTCGGCCCGGGCCAGTCCGTGCTCCTGGGCTGGCGCCACGGACAGAAACGCCGGATCGACCGTCTCGATCGCGGCCATCACTCCCCTTCGGCGAAGCGAGCGCCAGCGATTGACCGCCAGATTATGCAGGATGGCGTAAAGCCAGCTGCGGGTGTCGCCATCGCCGCGGCGTTGCCCCCACCGCGTGACTGCGCGCTCCAGACAATCCTGGACAAGGTCGTCGGCCTCGGCTGGATCGCGAACCAGGGCGTTGGCGTATCGCCGCAGCCCCGGGATGACCGGCTCGATCAACTGGCCCATGTCCGTCATGTGCTCATCCTAGGGCGCCGCGACCTGAATCTGAACCGGAGCCCCGGGCATGGCCGCCGTGCCGGGGGCGATCACCAGATAGCGCCGCGACACACCCTGTTCGGCGCGGACCTGCTGGCGAATAGGCCCCAGAGCATTGACGATGGCGGCGCCGGCGGGATTGCTCGTGAAGGCGGCGATCGGCTCCAGGGGGCCAGAGCCGTCCGCAGCGTTCGCCAGGGCCAGGACATAGGGCGAGCGCGGCGTCAGCCCCGACACCGATCCCTGTACGACCTGGATCAGGCCTTGATCATACAGGCTGATGGTGGTGTCGGCCTCCGTCCCGTCGCTGACGCGCATGCGGATCAGGACAGAACCGGCGTCAGACCGAGGCTGCAGGTTCCGGTCGCCGGCGCCCGAGGGCGCAGCCCCGGGCACATAGACGACGGCCTGGGGCGCCTGGCCGACGCCGACATTGGCGACCACCGTGTTGGAGGCGGTGTCGATCACCGCCAGTTCGCTGGCGTTCTCCAGACCGACATAGACGCGCGATCCGTCCGGCGACGCCCAGAGGCCGTGCGGCAGGGCCCCGACAGGGATGGTCGCGACGGGGCTGAAGTCGTCCGTCCGGAAGATTTTGACCGCATTCTCCCCGCCCACGGTCACATAGGCCAACTGGCCGCGCGCCGTCCGGGCGAAGTTGACGTGGTTGGTGAGAGGGCCGGTGTCCAGGGTCGCCAACACGTTGAACGGAGGACGGGCGTTGAAGGCCACCGTCTTGCCGATGTCCTTCAGGGTGAACCACACCTGCGACCCGTCCGGAGAGGCGGCGATGTTGGGGCAGAAGGCGCTGGGCTGGGCCACTTCCCCGACAATCTCATGGGTGGCGGCATCCACCACCACGGTCTTGGGATTGAAGGACGAACAGATGTAGCCGTAACGACCGTCCGGCGAGAAGATCGTCATTCCCGGCCCGCCAGGCGTCTGAATGCGATGGATCTCGTTGTAGCTGACCGGGTCGATCACCGAGACATAGTCCTCGCCGCGCACGGTGACCCAGAGTTCCTCGCCGTCGGGGGTGAAGAAGGCCTCGTGCGGAGAGCGGCCGATGTAGGTGACATGTTTCACCGCATTTGTGGCGGTGTCGATGAAGCTGACGGAGTTGGAGCCGATCGACACGACCGCCAGCGTCTTGCCGTCCGGCGAGAAGCCCAGACCGTGAACCAGCAACTGTCCGCGGTAGAGAGGGCTGAAGTTGGCCGGCGACGGATCCCCCAAACGGATCAGACCCACCAGGCGGTTGGTGGAGGGATCGGTGACCGACACGGTGTTCGAGAACTGCTCCGCCGCATAGACGCGATCGCTGGACTGTATGGGGGCGACCTGGGCCTGGGCCGCGCCCGCGACGAGAAGGGCGGTCGAAAGGCTTGCGGCGAGGCCAAGGATGGGACGAGTCATGGGGCTTCAGCCTTCGTGATGGCGGCGCGGGCCTTCGACGCCGACGGGCGCTGTGGGCGGGGGGCTGGTCGGGGCCGGATAGGAGGCAGGCAAGGGCTCGCCCACGGCGAGGCGCAGGGCGGCGATCTCCTGCTGTTGCTCGACGATGATTTCCTGGGCGAGACGACGAATCTGTTCGTTGTTGCTGTGGCGAAGCACCGCCACGGCCATATCGATGCCGCCCTGATGATGCGGGATCATCATGGCCACGAAATCCCTGTCGATGTCGCCCGTCGGCTGGATTTCCATGGCCGCGTGCATCCGGGCCATGACCGCGTCGTTTTCGACCAGAAATTGCTCCGAAGGCGTGCTCGCCGCCAGCGGTGTGGACAGACCAAGCGCAGCGAGCACGGCGAACCGGATCACGGACTTGCGGGAGGAGATCGACATTGATCGCGGCCTTTGATCGGACAGGGTGGACTTGATCGATAGACACCGCGAGGCGGCCTATTATTCCCGGCGATGGCCTTTTTCTGCGTCTAGCCCTGATCCACGGCGCCTATCCGCCTTGCACTGCGGGCCGAAACCCAGGGTCCGTGGGGCATTTCCTGCCGCGCGGAGGCAAGCGACGCCACGCCGGTGGCGGCCGCTGACTGATACCAAAGATGAGGTGTCTCCGACGGCTCGCCGGACGTGCGGGCGCCGTCGGTCGCAGAGCCGCCCCGCCGGGGGCGCCTAGCCCCCGCGCCCGCCGGCGATGAAGGCGGCGATGGTCGGCCAGGGCGCGCCCTGGGGGCGCATGTCGTCGCAGGCGAAGGACTTGAGGGCGCCGTACACGCCGCCGGAGGGGGTGGCGTCCCAGGGGGCGTCTTCGGCGATCCGTTCCGCTTCCGCGCCGTCCGGGCCGTGGACGATGGTGGCGACGGTGCGGGACTGGCCGTCCGAGCAGCGGACCGCCAACTCCTCGACCTCATGGCTCTGATCGGCCGCGTCGCCGTGTGCGGGAACGCGGGCGAAGCGGGCCGTGGCGACGCCGTCGACCGGCGTCAGGGTGTCCTGATCGATCAGATAGACGGTTCGGTCGCTGGCCGAGAAACGGGTCCAGGTCTCGGCTGCGGCCGGCGTCGCCGCCGTCAGGGCCGCGACGCCGACAACCGTCAGTGTGGCAAAGGTCAGTTTGGCGATTCCGCGCATGTCTTCCTCCCGTGAATGAGAGGATTTGATACCCGTGGTCGCCCGATTTCAAGCCGCCCCTGCGACCGGCGGCGGATCAGGGTCGGGCGCGATCCGGCAGGGCGGCCACCTCTTCCGCGGTCAGCGACTTGGTGACGAAGGCCCGGCAGGTGCGGCGACCCGGGTCGGCGTTCGGCACGAGGATCTGGACCGGATCGCCGACGCAGACGGTGTCGGATCCGCCGAGGGTCGGCGTCACGGCGATGGACACCGCCGAATCCAGATCCCAGCAGGCGCCGCTGGTGTTGATCTGGAACACATCGTCGCGCAACGACCGGATATAGAGGTCGGACTGGCGATCGGTGCGGAAGTTGCGCACGCTGTCTGTACGGAAGCAGCGGGCGACGGACTTTTCGCCGTCGGCGGCGGCCGCGGCCCTGGTTGCGGCGGGCGCGCAGGCGGAAAGGCTCATGGCCGCCACCGTCGAGGCGGCGAGCGCGGAGGTCAGCAGGATACGCATCGAAGTCTCCAATACGGAATCTGGAACAAGGAAGAGACGCCGCACATGAACACAGCCTGAAGGCCGATCAAGCCGGCCCCAGACGGTCAGGATCGATCCGTCCAAAAAGCGTTGCAGGAAGCGGCGAAGGCGTACCGGCGATCAGGGCGGCGACATGTTCGCCCAGCAGGGGCGCCACGCAGAAACCGCGTGAACCCAGGCCCGACAGCAGATAGAGCCCGTCCGCTCGACGCCCCGCCAACGGCAGCCGGTCGCGTGTCGTGGCCCGGATGGCGACCCGACGATGGCGGACGCCCGTCTCAGCCTGGGCGGCCAGATGCGGCAGGCGCGCGCGCAGGGCGTCCAGGTTCCGGGCGCTGTCCGCATCGCGCGCCTCCAGGGTCACGTCGCCGCGGTCGTGGGTTGCTCCGAACAGGACGCCCGTGCCGGTGGGCGCGACATAGCCGCCCCAGGCCACGCCCGGAGACGCCGGACCCTCGACCCAGTCGGCCTGGCCCCGGACGGGCGACAGGCCGGCGTCCGCCAGCAATCCGGCCGTTCCCCAGCCGGCCGTCACCACCACCGCGTCCGCCTGGGCCAGGATCCGGCCCTCGGCGTCACTCAGGGTCCAGCCGGCGTCGCCGCGCTCGATCCGGGCCACGGTCGCGGTGATCATGGGCACGGCCTTCAGCCAGGCCGACAGGATGGCGGCGGCGTGAATCACGCGGGCGTCGGCCATCATCAGCCCGCCCTCGGCGGTCGGTTCGCCCAGTCGGTCTGCAGCGGCCTCGGCGTCGATCACCGACATGGCGCCGTCGCGCCACAGGGACTGGGCGGCGATCTTGTCGAAGCGCGCCGGATCGCGCGCCGCCTGGGGCAGTTGCAGGACGCCCCGGCTCAGAACGGCCCCCGGCGTGGCGTCATACAGATGCCGCGCCCGTTCCAGCGCCTGGGCGTACAGGCCGGCGATGGCCGCATCCCCGGCGTCGAGGCGCGGCGTCGCCAGTCCGGCCGGAAACCCCGATCCCCCCGCGCCGGGCCGCTCGCCCTCGATCACCACCGGCGTGATTCCTGATGCGACCAGGGCGCGGGCCACGGCCGCCCCGGCCACTCCGGCCCCGATGACGGCGACGCGGGGGGCCTGGTCGGGCGCAGGGGCGCCGTCCCGCCGCGCCTCCAGCCGTTCACGCTTGCGGCCGTGGCCGGGCTTCTTCTCGACCACGAAGCCGCGTTCCGACAGGCCGCGTCGAACCGCGCCGGCGACCGTGAAGGTGGCGACTCGCGCGCCGGGGGCCGACCGGGCGGCGATCCGGTCCATCACCGTTTCGGACCACATGCCGGGGTTCAGGGCCGGCGAGAAACCGTCCAGGAACCAGGCGTCGGCCGCTCCCGACCACTGGTCCAGGGCCCAGTCGACGTCGCCGACGGCGACGTCGAGCACCGCGTGGAACCCCGGCAGATCGACCCGGTGAAAGCCCGGCGTCCGCTCCGGCCACGCTTCAGTCAGGGCCAGGGCCGCCTCCGCCAGTTCGGGCCAGGCGCCCAGGGCGCGCCGCGCCTCGTCGGCGGTCAGGGGAAACCCCTCGATGGAGAAGACGTGCAGCCGCCCGCCCTCGGGCCGGGTCCGGCTCCACAGGTCCAGCAGGGCGGCGATGTTCAGCCCGGTGCCGAACCCCAGCTCGGCCACGGTGAAATGGCGTCGCCCGGCCCAGGCGTCCGGCAGGCCGCAGCCTTCCAGGAAGACGGCGCGGGTCTCGGCCAGACCGTCGTCGCGTGAGAAATAGACGTCGCCGAACCGGCCGGAGCGCGGTTCGTCGTCATCGGTCCAGGTCAGGTGCGGGGCGGTGTCGTCGGTCGTCATGGCGGGGCTCTAGCACCTCCGCCGCCGATACGAAAAAGGGCCGCCCGCGGGGCGGCCCCTTTGTGGGTCGGGGGAAGGACTCAGTGGCCGGCGGCCTCGGCCGATCCGTGGTCGGTCGCCGGGGCGGCGGCTTGCCCGGCCGCCGTGTCGGTCGCCGCAGGCGCGCCTTCGGGGGGCTGTGCGGAGGCGGAGGCGGTGGCGGCGCCGGCGTCCTGAGCGGCCTCATTGGCGGCGGCGGCGGCTTCCGCAGCGGCCTGGTCGGCGGTCAGGGCGGCGTCGGCGGCGGTTCCGGCCGCTTCGACCGCGTCGCTGGCGGCTTCCTGAGCCTTTTCTTCCGGCGCCTTCTGGCACCCGGCGATGATCAGGGCGGCGGCCGAGGCGGCGATGAGGGCGGTGATGCGCATGGGACAATCCTCCGAAGGCTGTTCGCGAGGCCGAAAGCCTCGCTGGAAACGATAACGCCGCCGTGAACCTCGGGGCAAGCCGGGATCACGGCGGCGTCATGCCGCGTCTGAAACTCGTCGCGCGGCCGGACGTTCCGGCCCGCTCAGCTTCAGTCGTTGCTGATATTGTTCAGCGCTTCTTCCATTTCGGCGAAGGACGGCTGGGAGGCGGAGGGAATGTCGCCGCGGCCGATCTCGACCGAGATCTGGGCGGCGTTGCCGTGCAGGTGGGCGATCAGCACGGACTGGATCATCTTGTAGTAGGCCGCTTCCTCATTGATGATCGAGGTCAGGCGCGCCGCGAACGGGCCGACCAGGCCATAGGCCAGGAACACGCCCATGAAGGTGCCGACCAGGGCGCCGCCGATCATGCCCCCCAGAACTTCCGGCGGCTCGGTGATCGAGCCCATGGTCTTGATGACGCCCAGCACGGCCGCGACGATGCCCAGTGCGGGCAGGGCGTCCGCCAGGTTCTGCAAGGCGTGGGCGTTGTCGAGATGCTCGTGGTGATGCTTCTCGAGCTGCTTCTCCATCGCATCCTCGACCTGGTGCGGATCCTCCAGGTTCATCGTCATCATCCGCAGGGTGTCGCAGATGAAGTCGACGGCGAAATGGTCCTTCAGCACCTTGGGGTACTTCTGGAAGATGGTCGATTCCTTGGGCTTTTCGATATGGCTTTCCAGCGCGACGACGCCCTTGGATTTCATGGTCTTGGTCAGCTGGAACAACAGCGACAGCAGGTCCTTGTAGTCCTGCTTCTTCCATTTCGGACCGGCGAAGGCCTTGCCCAGACCCGCCAGCGAACCCTTGACCACCGTCATGGAGTTGGAGATCAGGAAGGCCGCGATGCCCGCGCCGCCGATCGCCATCAGTTCGTGGGGCGCGGCGTGCATGATGACCTCGAACTTGCCGCCCGAGATGGCGTAGCTGCCGAACACGAGGCCGAACAGCAGTACGATGCCGATGATCTGGAACATGGAGACGCGGTATCCTGACGCGAGAGGCGTCAAGTGATGACCGTTATTGATTAAGACGGCGTTTCGGGAAACGCCGTCTTATAACGTCACAGCCGGCCTTCGCCGTTCAGAATGGCCGTCCGCCCTGCCGTCGTCAGCTTCTGGTAGCCGGTCTTGCCGCCGCGCACATACAGGGTCGCGCCGGTTTTTTCCGGATCGAACCCGTCGGCCACCAGATCGGCCTTGCGGTATTTGAAGGTGCCGGTCGTTTCGGCCGCCTCGATCAGCCGCACGAAGACGGGCTGGGCGTAGGCGGGCAGGCGGGCCTCGACGTGTTCGGCGAAGGCCTTGGGGTCGAACTTGGCGTCCGTCACCAGGGCGGCCATCCCCGCCTTGCCGTCCTGGCCGGGCACGGGGACGCCATAGACGATGGCCTCGGACACGCCGGGGCCTTCCATCAGCACCTGTTCGACCTCGGAGGTCGAGACGTTCTCGCCCTTCCAGCGGAAGGTGTCGCCCATCCGGTCGACGAAGTAGAAATAGCCCTCGGCGTCCTGTTTCATCAGGTCGCCCGTGCGGAACCAGCGGTCGCCCTTCTTGAAGACGTCGGTCAGGATCTTCTTCTGCGAGGCGGCCTTGTCAGCATAGCCCGAGAAGTCGTGGCGGATGTCGTTGCCGATCTCGCCGATGGCTTCGCCGATCTCGCCGACGCGGGTCAGGCGGCACAGGCCGTCCGGGCCGCGGATCGGCTGTTCGCTGTCCACGTCGAACTGGACCAGGCGGATATTGATCTGTTTCTTCAGGTAGCTCGGCACCCGGCCGATGGCGCCCTGTTTGCCGTCGAAGTTGAACAGGGAGACATTGCCTTCGGTCGAGCCGTAGAACTCCAGCACCTCGGGAATATGGAACCGGCTCTGGAATTCGGGCCAGACGTCGGCGCGCAGTCCGTTGCCGAAGGCCAGACGCAGCTTGTGCTTCTGCTCATAGGCCTGGGGCTTGCTGTTCACCAGATAACGGCACAGCTCGCCGATATAGACGAACATGGTGGCGCCGGACGCCACCACGTCGGGCCAGAAGCTGCTGGCCGAGAACCGCTTGCGGATCACCAGACGCGCCCCGTTCAGCAGGGCCGCGCCGACGCCGACCAGGCCCCCGGTCGAGTGATACAGCGGCAGGACGTTGAAGATCCGGTCCTTGGGCGTCGAACGGGTCGCGCCGGCGAAAGCGCGCATATAGGTGCGGGCCCGCGAATGCGGGATGCGGGCCGCCTTGGGCAGGCCGGTGGTGCCGGAGGTGTAGATATACAGGGCCGTGTCGCGGTTCGTCAGGCCTTCGCGCACCGACCGGGACGGCCGCACGGAGGAGGCGCCGCGCACCGGCTTGTCCAGGCCGCGCCGGTCGCTGGATTCGTCCTCGTCGCCCAGGCCCAGGACCCACAGCATCAGGGTGTGGCCGACCAGGGGGCGGGTCGCCTCGACCTGGCGCCAGCAATCCTCGTCCGCCACCACCTGGAAGGCGTTGGAGATGGTCAGGCAGTGGGCCAGCCCCTGGCCCGTCAGATTCGTGTTGATCAGGGCGGTGGCGATGCCGACCTTGGAGAAGCCGATCCAGGCCGCCAGATATTCGACGCGGTTGGTCATCATCAGGGCGATGGTGTCGCCCCGGTTCAGGCCGCGCCCCTTGGCCCAGTGGGCGTAGCGGTTGGCCATGGCGTCCAGGTCGCGATAGGTCAGGCTGCGGCGCTCGTCCTCGACGGCGACGTTGTCCGCGAACTTGTCGACGGCTTCTTCAAAGTCGTCGCACAGCAGAATGTCGCTATCCAGCTCGATCGGCTTGATACGCTTGAGCAGGCGGAACAGTCCGCGCGCGAAGCGCACGTCCCTGCGGATATTGGCTACAAAACCCATGCTCGCCGTTACTCCGGTCTTTGCGTGTTCCACCCGCGCTCGTGATGAACGAAAGGAGCCTGTTCGGTCAACCGCGAGGCGGACAAACGCCTTAGAAACCACCGCGATCAGACAAGGCCGTGTCCCATTTGTTTCGGTGACGTCGGGGAAATCCAGAGCGAAACGCGCATTTTTCGCCTTATTCGCTCTTTTCTGGCCTATAATAGATCTGATTTCGCCTTAGCCGGGGCCGTATCAGTGCTTCTTCAAGGTCATTGACCGTTTATCGGAACGACCTCGAAGAACAGCGTGTTTTCCTGCCGATCTCATGGAGGACACATCATGTCGATGACTTATGCAGACGTTACGACCAACACAGCCGCCGTCGATGCGACGGGGCGTTCCGCCGACGAGGTCTTCGTGCCACGCTATGCTCAGCGTCGCAGCCGAAGCAACAAATCCGTCAAGACCTGGATGATCATCGCCCCGATCGGCGCCCTGGCGGTGATCGGCACGGCGGCGGCCCTGATGATGGGCGGCGACGCGCCGGCCGCGCCGGCGTCTTCGGCGCAGCCGCTTTCGACCCCGGCGCCGCAGATGCAGACCGCGCCGACGGCTTTGACGCCGGTTGAGACTCCGCTCGCCCAACCCGTCCCTGTCCAGACGACGCCGCAGACGACGCCTGCCCCGGTTCCGCGTCGCGCCGAGCCCGCTGTGCGCCGGGCGGCCCCGTCGGCGCCACCTGCGGAACGTCCGGCCCCGCGTGTGGATAGGCCTGTCGAGCCGACCGGCCCGCGTCCCTACAGCGCCGCCACGGCGGCCTTGAACACGGCGGCCTTGAACACGGCGGCCAGCCCTGCGGCGTCCGCCCCGGCCTCGGTTCAGATCCAGCCGCCCCCGACCGTGTCCGTCGAGCCGGTCAACTGACGCCGTCACCCATGAAAAGGCCCCGGCGTTCGCCGGGGCCTTTTGCTGTCGGCCTATCGCCTGGGCAGGGCGGGAAACTCCAGCCGACTGACGTCATAACCCAGGGCCCGCGCCCGATCCGTCAAGGCGCGCACCTCCGCCTCGCTGGGAACCTCGCGGGTGTAGATGAACAGCCGCTCGAAGGTTGGATCCGCCGAAATGAACCAGCTGTAGTCGTCCGCCCGGTCCAGCACCCAGTAGTCCCAGGTCACCAGACCATGCAGGTACCGGACCCGCAGCTTGGCGTTCATGCCGGGGTCCAGAATACGGCCGCCGCCCTCGATGGCCTTTTCCTTGCCTTCCGGCGAGCCGACCTGACAGGTGTCGCGCACATGGATGCGGTCCGCCTTGACCGGAGTGTAGATCGAGGCGCCGGCGACGCAGCCGGCGGTCAGCCGGTCGGGCAGGCGGGCGACCTCATGCCAGCGCCCGGACCACAGACGATCCACGTCGACGGCCTTGATCGGCTGGGGCGCACGGTATTCGGCGGGGGAGGGGGCTGTGACGCAGGCCGCCAGCGCGGCCGAGGCGACGACGGCGGCGATCAGGGATTTGACGATGGGCATTGCGACTCCATTTCAACGCCATAAAGTCGCCACACGCGGCTCAGTTCCACAAGGCGGACGCCGCCCCTCGACCGCCAGGTCCGAAAATCTCACAGTGTGTGGCAGTATCAATCGCTTGCGACCCGTCGCACACTGGCGTTTCACGTCAGCGTTCGATGGAGACCTGACTTGGTGGACGCCGCTATTCTGACCGAAACCCCGACCCCGTCCGCGCCGCCGCCCGGTCCCGAGCGGCTGACCCATCTTCAGCGCCTGGAGGCCGAGAGCATCCACATCATGCGCGAGGTGGCGGCCGAGGCCGAGCGCCCGGTCATGCTGTATTCGATCGGCAAGGATTCTGCGGTGATGCTGCACCTGGCGCGCAAAGCCTTCTATCCGTCCACGCCGCCTTTTCCCCTGTTGCACGTCGACACGACCTGGAAGTTCCGCGCCATGTACGCGATGCGCGAACAGGCCGCCGCCGACCTGGGCGTCGAACTGCTGGTCCACCAGAATCCTGAGGCCCTGGCGCGCGGGATCAATCCCTTCGATCACGGCTCGGCCCTGCACACCGACCTCTGGAAGACCGAGGGGCTGAAACAGGCCCTGACCTTGCACGGCTTCGACGCGGCTTTCGGCGGCGCTCGCCGCGACGAGGAGAAGTCGCGGGCCAAGGAGCGGATCTTCTCCTTCCGCACGGCCGAGCATCGCTGGGACCCCAAGAACCAGCGCCCGGAGCTCTGGCGGCTCTACAACACCCGCAAACGGCCGGGCGAAAGCATCCGCGTCTTCCCCATCTCCAACTGGACCGAGCTGGACGTCTGGCAATATATCCATCTGGAACAGATCCCCATCGTGCCCCTGTATCTGGCCGCTGAACGGCCGGTGGTCGAGCGCGACGGCGCCCTGATCATGGTGGATGACGACCGCTTCCGCCTGCGGCCCGGCGAGGCGCCGCAGATGAAGTCGGTGCGGTTCCGCACCCTGGGCTGCTACCCCCTGACCGGGGCGGTCGAGAGCACGGCCGCGACCCTGCCCGAGGTCATTCAGGAAATGCTGCTGACCACCACCTCCGAACGCCAGGGTCGGATGATCGACCACGACCAGTCCGCCTCGATGGAGAAGAAGAAGCAGGAGGGCTATTTCTGATGGCTCACCAGTCGGACCTGATCACCCGCGACATCGACGCCTATCTGGACGCCCATCAGCACAAGAGCCTGCTGCGCTTCATCACCTGCGGCAGCGTCGACGACGGCAAGTCCACCCTGATCGGCCGGCTGCTGTACGACTCCAAGATGATCTTCGAGGATCAGATGGCGGCGCTGGAGGCCGACAGCCGCCGCGTCGGCACGCAAGGGGGCGACATCGATTTCGCCCTTCTGGTCGACGGCCTGGCCGCCGAGCGCGAGCAGGGCATCACCATCGACGTGGCCTATCGCTTCTTCTCGACCGAAAAGCGCAAATTCATCGTCGCCGACACGCCGGGCCACGAACAATACACCCGCAACATGGTCACGGGCGCCTCGACCGCCGACGCCGCCGTCATCCTGATCGACGCGCGCCGGGGCGTCCTGACCCAGACGCGCCGTCACGCCTATCTGGTCAGCCTGCTGGGCATTCGCCACGTCATCCTGGCTGTGAACAAGATGGACCTGATGGGCTGGTCCCAGACCGTCTTCGACACCATCGTCGCCGACTTCCGCGCCTTCGCCGACCAGATCGGGCTGAAGACCTTCGACGCCATCCCCATGTCGGCCCTGCGCGGCGACAATATCACCGAGGCCAGCGCTCATTCGCCCTGGTACGCCGGTCCGTCGCTGATGAGCCTGCTGGAGATGCTGGAGGTCGGCGACGATCTTCAGGCCGACCCCTTCCGCCTGCCGGTGCAGTGGGTGAACCGACCCAACCTCGACTTCCGCGGCTTCTCCGGCCAGATCGCCGCCGGGACCGTGCGCCCCGGCGATCCCGTCCGCGTCCTGCCGTCGGGCAAGACCTCGACCGTCGCCCGCATCGTCACCGCCGACGGCGATCTGGCCCAGGCGGTCGCCGGCCAGTCGATCACCCTGACCCTGGCTGATGAGATCGACGTCTCGCGCGGCGACGTCCTGGCCAGCGCCGACGCCCCGCCCGAGGCCGCCGACCAGTTCGAGGCCACAGTCGTCTGGATGGACGACGAACCCCTGCTGCCGGGCCGTCCCTATCTGCTGAAGATCGGCGCCAAGCTGGTGGGCGCCACCATCACCGAGCCCAAGCACAAGGTGAACGTCAACACCCTGGAGCAACAGCCGGCCAAGCGGCTGGAGCTGAACGAGATCGGCGTCTGCAACCTGTCGCTGGACGCCCCCGTCGCCTTCGCCCCCTATGCCGAGAACAAGGACCTTGGCGGTTTCATCCTGATCGACCGGATCTCGAACCGCACGGTCGGGGCGGGCCTGCTGCACTTCGCTCTGCGCCGCGCCCACAACATCCACTGGCAGGCCCTGTCGGTGGACAAGGCCGCGCGCGCGGCCATCAAGAACCAAAAGGGGCGCGTCATCTGGCTGACCGGCCTGTCGGGCGCCGGCAAGTCCACCATCGCCGATCTGGTTGAAAAACGTCTCTACGCCGACGGCCGCCACACCTATCTGCTGGACGGCGACAATGTCCGCCACGGCCTGAACCGCGACCTGGGCTTCACCGAGGAGGACCGGGTCGAGAATATCCGCCGCGTCGCCGAGGTGTCGAAACTGATGGTGGACGCCGGCCTGATCGTCCTGGTCAGCTTCATCTCGCCCTTCCGCGCCGAGCGTCGCCTGGCCCGCGACCTGCTGGGGCCGGGCGAGTTCGTCGAGGTCTATGTCGACACGCCTCTGGCCGTCGCCGAAAAGCGCGACGTCAAGGGCCTCTACAAGAAGGCCCGCGCCGGCGAACTGAAGAACTTCACCGGCATCGACAGCCCCTACGAAGCCCCCGAGGCCCCCGAGATCGTCGTGGACACCACCACCATGTCCGCCGAGGACGCCGCCGAACGGATCGTCGCCTGGCTGGACGGCCGGTTCTCGACCGAGGATTTCAGCATCTGATCCGGTGGGGGGAGGGCGGCGGTCAGCCGTTCTCGTATCCCCGCCACCATTTGACAAAGCGCGGCAGGCCCTCGGCCAGGGTGACCTTGGGTTTGTACCCGGTCAGGGCGTTCAGCTTGGAGACGTCGGCATAGGTGGCGGTGACGTCGCCGGGCTGCATGGGCCGCATGACCTTGTCCGCCTCGGCGCCCAGGGCGTCTTCCAGGGTGGTGATCATCTCCATCAGGCCGACGGGCGAACTGTCGCCGATGTTGTAGATCTCGTGCCCGCCCTGCGCGGGCGGATGGTCCAGCACCCCCACGATCCCGTCGACGATGTCGTCGATATAGGTGAAGTCGCGCGCCATCTCGCCTTCGCCATAGACCTCGATCGCCTCGCCGCGCGCGATCTTCCGCGTAAAACTGAAATAGGCCATGTCGGGCCGGCCCCACGGGCCATAGACGGTGAAGAAGCGCAGGCCCGACTGGGGAAAGCCGTACAGCTTGGCGTAGCTCTGGCTCAGCAGTTCGCACGAGCGTTTGGTCGCGGCGTACAGGGACACGGGATCTGTCGTCGGATCGTCTTCCCGAAAGCCCGAACCTTCCAGCGGCCGGTCGCCATAGACCGAACTGGACGAGGCGTAGACCAGGTGTTTCACGCCGTTGTGGCGCGCGGCCTCGAGCATCGACAGATGGCCGGCCAGGTTGGACCGCTCATAGGCGAAGGGGTTCTCGATCGAGTAGCGAACCCCGGCCTGGGCGGCGAGATGGACGATCCGCTCCACGCCGTGGTCGCGCACCAGGGCCAGCATCCGCTCGTGGTCGGCGATGTCCGCCCGCACCATGGTGAAGCCCTCGCGGGCCTCCAGACGGGCGGCGCGGGCGTCCTTCAGGGCAGGGTCGTAGTAGTCGTTGAAATTATCGACCCCGATCACGGTTTCGCCGCGATCCAGCAACCGTTCGGCCGTGTGCATGCCGATGAAGCCGGCCGCGCCGGTGACCAGGATCGGCGCCGCCATCAGCCGCGTCCGATGCCGGAATATCTGAAGCCGCGCTTCAGCATGTCCTCGGGGCGATAGACGTTCCGCAGATCCACCAGCACGGGCTGGTTCATCAGCAGCTTGACCCGGTCCAGGTCCAGGGCCCGGAACTGGTCCCATTCGGTGATGATGACGACGGCGTCGGCGCCTTCGACGGCGTCATAGGCGTTGGCCTTCATGATCACGTCCGGCAACAGCTTGCCCGCCTCGTGCATGCCTTCGGGATCAAAGGCCTGGACCCGTGCGCCGGCGGCGATCAGGGCCGGGGCGATGTCCAGCGACGGGGCGTCGCGCATGTCGTCGGTGTTCGGTTTGAAGGTCAGGCCCAGCAGGGCGATGGTCTTGCCCGCGACGCTGTCGCCCAGGGTCGTCTCGACCCGGCCGGCCATGGCCTTCTTGCGCGCGTCGTTGACCTCGACCGTGGTCTCGATCAGCCGCACTGGTGCGCCGTACTGCTGGGCCGTGCGGACCAGGGCGATGGTGTCCTTGGGGAAGCAGGAGCCGCCGTAGCCGGGGCCGGCGTGCAGGAATTTCGAGCCGATCCGCTTGTCCAGGCCGATGCCGCGCGCGACCTGCTGCACATCGGCGCCCACGGCCTCGCACAGGTCGGCCATCTCGTTGATGAAGGTGATCTTCATCGCCAGGAAGGCGTTGGCCGCATATTTGATCAGCTCGGACGTGCGCCGGCCGACGAACAGCAGGGGGCTCTCGTTCAGGTTCAGCGGACGATAGAGTTCGCCCATCACCTCTCTGGCGCGCGGCGCCGTCTCGCCGTCGTTGACGCCGATCACGACCCGGTCGGGGCGTTTGAAGTCGCCGATGGCGGCGCCTTCGCGCAGGAACTCCGGATTGGACACGACGGCGAAGTCGGCGTTCGGATTGACCCGGCGGATGATGGCCTCGACCTCGTCGCCGGTGCCGACCGGGACCGTGGACTTGGTCACCACCACGGTGAAGCCGTCGATCAGGCCGGCGATCTCCTCGGCCGCCGCATAGACATAGCTCAGGTCCGCATGGCCGTCGCCGCGGCGGGTCGGGGTGCCGACGGCGATGAAGACGGCGTCGGCGTTGCGGATGGCCTCGGCGCTCTCCAGCGTGAAGAACAGCCGGCCTTCCTCGACGTTGGCGGCGACCAGATCGTCCAGGCCGGGTTCGAAGATCGGGATTTCGCCCCGCTCCAGCCGTTCGATCTTCGACGGATCCTTGTCGATGCAGGTCACCACATGGCCGAAGTCGGCGAAACAGGCTCCAGACACCAGGCCCACATAGCCTGTGCCGATCATTGCGACGCGCATCTAGAAAATCCCGTTCATCGTTGTGCAGCCTTAGAATCCGGCACGTTTCAACGCAACGGCGCGGGAGGCCCATGCGTCAAACGCAGTGTCGGGCGCCCCCTATATACGGCCGGGCTTCCTGGCGGGTCAGGCCGGATGCATAAATTCGCCGGATGGGGCAAAACGCCATCCCATCAGACGCGCCGCCCGGCGTGTCCGCCTGCGAATCGAGCGAAGGACGCGACATGGAACTGATCATCGGCCCCCGCACCTATTCGACCTGGTCGCTGCGCGGCTGGTTGATCCTGAAGCACACCGGCGCGGACTTCGGCGTCATCGACGTGTGCTACGACACAAAGGCCCAGAAGGCGGCGCTGCGGGATCTCTCCCCGTCCGGATTCGTGCCCGTGCTGCGGGTGGACGGCGAGATGATCTGGGACACCCTGGCCATCGGCGAATGGGCGGCTGAACACTATCCCCAGGCGCGGATGTGGCCCGCCGATCCCGTCGTCCGCGCCCTGGCCCGGTCGGCGACGGCCGAGATGCATTCCGGCTTTTCCGCCCTTCGGACCTTCTGCGGCATGGGACCGGACCGGCCCATGGTCGGCGACGCCCGGTCAGAGACCCCGTCCGACCCGGCGCTGGACCGGGATCTGGCGCGGATCGTCGCCCTGTTTCGGCAGATGCGGCGTCGGTTCGGCGGGGACGGTCCCTGGCTGTTCGGCGACTGGTCGATCGCCGACGCCTTCTTCACTCCGGTCGCGGCGCGTGTCCGCCATTTCCAGATCGATCTGGCCGACCACGGCGACGACGGCGTCGCCTCGGCCTATGTCCAGAGCCTGCTGGCTCACCCGGACTTCCGCCTGTGGGAGACGGAGGCTCTGACTTAAAAGCCGGGAAACCAAGCTTTCGCACCGGGTGTTAAGGCGACGTCGTTATCCCGGATGTGAACGCGGATCGCGCGTCTCGCCGGGGAGAAAGACCGATGCCGACCCGCTTAGTCGTGGCGAAACAGGGGGCGGAGGTCCCGGTTCAGGCGCGCCCGCTCAATCCCGTCATGGCCTATGTGCTGGCCGCCGTCGTCGGCGCCGCCTTCTGGGCGATGCTGCTCACCGCCCTGTTCTGAACCCTATCGACCGCCGCCGACGGTGGCCGCCTGGGCGACCAGTACGGGTTCGGCGACCGGCGCGGGCGGCACATAGTCCAGCGACACCGGAACCAGTTTCGCGCCCGAGGCCACGGCGTCCAGGGTGTTCAGCGGTCCGCCGAACATCCGCTGATAGATCCAGTAGCTGGCCACGACCTTTTCCACGTAGTCGCGCGCCTGGGGCACGTCGATCGTCTCGATCAGCAGCAGGGGATCGGCGTCCGGCCCCAGCTTGCGCACCGCCGTCAGCATCGGCCCCGGTCCGGCGTTGTACGAGGCCACGGCCCGCAGCAGGTCGCCCTGGAAGGCCGGCAGCTGGAGCATCCGGTTGATATAGGCCTGGCCCAGCCGCATGTTGGTCGCGGGAACCAGCAGTTTGGACGGATCGGTGACGAAGGTCCGGTCCCCGGTCATCTCCGCCGCCGTCGTCGGCATCACCTGCATCAGCCCATAGGCGCCGGCGCTGGACCGGGCGTCGGGATTGAAGTCGGTCTCCTTGCGCGCCAGGGCGTAGACCAGCGCCTTCTCGATGACGAAGCCGCCCTCCGGCTCCAGCACGGGCATGGGGAAGCGCATCGCGTCGATCCGGGTCGCGTCGCCCCCATTGCCCGACATCATCACCCGCGCCAGAGCCGTCCACATGCGCGCGGCGTCGCCCACGGCGGTGCGCAGGCCCGAGCGCAATTCGCTTTCGCCCTCGGTGCGTCGGCCCACTTCATAATAGGCGACGGTGCGTTTGGCGCGGGCGTCGGTCTGGACAAAGGCTTCCAGTTCGCCGGTCTCGACCCGCGCGCCCTGGGGCACATAGGCGGCGCGTTGCAGGCGCGGTTCCGCCTGGTAGGCGCGCGGCCCCATGTTCTCGATGGTCGGCTCCTCGCCCAGCTGACGCAGGGCGATCTGGCCGTAGAAGGTGGCCGGCCACTGTCCGGCCAGGCGCAGATAGTCGTTGACCCGGTCCTGCCGGCCCGACTGCGAGGCGGCGCGCGCGGTCCAGTAGGCGGCGCCGGCGCGGACCCAGGGGTCTTCGGTCGGATCGTTGGCGACGCGTTCGAAGGCGGCGAAGGATTCGTGGAACTGGCCCAGCCGCCATTCCGCCAGTCCGACCGTCCACCAGTCGCCGATCTCGCGCCCGACGGCCGAGGCGCCGGTCAGGTCGTCATTGTTATAGGCGATGCGCGCCGCCTTCATCGGATCGACGGCCGGGCCGCCCGAGACGGCGGAAACGACGCTGTTCCAGGTCCGACCCAGAAGACCGCCGGGCTTGACCGGTTCGGGCGCTCCGTCGGGCCGGCGGCGCAGGGCCAGGGTATAGACCCGGTCGGCGCAGGGCAGGTCGGAATAGGTTTCAAGCCAGGCCGTCAGTTCGTCATAGGTGGCGACGTGATCGGGGTGGAACAGGCTTTCGAACTCGACCTGGCCCAGCAGGACCCGGTCCTGGGCCTGACGGGCCGAGGCGCGGGCGGCCTCGATGTCGCCGCGCCGCAGGGCGTCGAAGGCGGTGGTGTAGGACAGGCGGTCGGCCGAACTCAGGGCCGTGGGGCGGGCGGAACCGGACGCGGCGCCGGACATTCCGTCAAAAGGCGTTTCCGCCAGGGCCGAGCCTGCGGCGGCCCAACCTGAAGCGGCGAGCGCAAAAACCAGCGTCGAGGCCAGACTAGCCCGGCGGAACATATTCATACGCGGCGGCCCCGTTGGCGTCACCCTGCCCGTTCTCGTCAGGCGGGGATCGTTTGGCGTTGGTCGTCAAACGACCAGCATGCCTTAAAGCGGCGCTAACCTCAACCTGAGCCGTCCAGTTTTGCTGCAAATGCGAGAAGATCGGCCCAGACCTGCCGTTTGGCCTGGGGCTGACGCAGCAGGAAGGCGGGGTGCAGGGTCGGCAGGGCGGGGGCGGACACGCCCCCTTCAGCCAGCCGCCACTCCCGCCACTGGCCGCGCATCTTCATGATCCCGTCTTCGGTCTGCAGCACCGACTTGGCCGCCGCCGCGCCCAGCAACAGGACCGCCTTGGGCTGCAGCAGGGCGAAGGCGCGTTCGACGAACGGGGCGCACACGGCCTGTTCCTGCGGGGTCGGGGTGCGATTGCCGGGCGGGCGCCAGAAGACGGTGTTGGTGATGAAGACCTTGTCGGTCAGGCCCGCCGCCGCCAGCATCCGGTCCAGCAGCTTGCCGGCCCGACCCACGAAGGGCTGGCCCAGCCGGTCCTCGTCTGCGCCGGGGCCTTCGCCGATCACCATGACGGGGGCGTTGGGATTGCCCCGCCCGAACACCGACTGGCTGGCCCCCATGCCGCGCAGGGGACAGCCCTCGAACGCCGCCACCGCCGCCGCCAGATCCTGCAGGGTCGAGGCCCCCGTCGCCAGACGCCGCGCCTCGGCCAGGGCGTCCTGGGCGCTGGGTCCGGCCAGGGGCATGACGACCGAGGCGGTGGCCTTCTGCACCGCCTTCAGGGCCGGGGGCGGGGCCAGATGGGTGTGATCGACCGGCGCATCGCCATAGCAGGCGTCCACCCCCGCATCCCGCCAGAAGGCGAGCAGGCTTTCGACTGCAGCTATGTCATGGGGTTGCGCGTTCATGTCTAAGGTACCGATAGGCCTTGACCGCCCTCGCGTCACCTTCCGATAAGCGGCATAACCATACGAACAAGCTGGATTTCAGGGGAAGACATGGCCGAAGAAGCCATCGAGGGCGGCGCAGAGAACGCCCGCCAGGAAGCGATCATCGACAATCTGCCGCCGCTGGAGGCGCTGCAGGGCGTCGAGCGCGAGGTGATGGAGTATGACGTCGTCATCGTCGGCGGCGGCCCCGCCGGCCTGTCCGCCGCCATTCGCCTGAAGCAGCGGGCGGAAAAGGACGGCAAGGAGATCACCGTCGCCGTGCTGGAAAAGGGCGCCGAGGTCGGCGGCCATATCCTGTCGGGCGCTGTGATCGATCCCAAGGCGCTGAACGAACTCTTCCCCGACTGGAAGGACCGCGGCGCGCCGCTGGAGACCCCCGTCACCAGGGACAAATTCCTTCTGCTGGGGCCGCAGGGGTCGGCGTCCCTGCCCATGCCCCTGTTGCCGCCCTTCATGCACAACCACGGCTGCTACATCGCCTCGCTGGGCAATGTGGCGCGCTGGCTGGGCGAACAGGCCGAGGCCCTGGGGGTCGAGGTCTATCCCGGCATGGCCGCCAGCCACGTCGTCTGGGAAGAGGGCACCGGCCGGGTGAAGGGCGTCGTCGCGGGGGTCTTCGGCATCGACCGCGAGGGCAAGCCGACCGGCGACTTCCAGCCGGGCATCGAACTGCACGGAAAATATGTCTTCATCGCCGAGGGCGTTCGCGGCTCCCTGGCCAAGACCATCATCGCCAAGCACAGGCTCCAGGACGGCAAGTCGCCCCAGAAATACGGCATCGGCCTGAAGGAGCTGTGGCAGGTGCCCGCCGAACAGCACCAGCCCGGCCTGGCCCAGCACACCACCGGGTGGCCGCTGGACGAGCACACCGGCGGCGGCAGCTTCCTGTACCATTTCGGCGACCGCTACGTGGCCATCGGCTATGTGGTGCACCTGAACTACAAGAACCCCTTCCTGTCGCCGTTCGACGAGTTCCAGCGCTTCAAGCACCACCCCTCAATCGCCCCGCATCTGGAAGGCGGCACGCGCATCTCCTACGGCGCCCGGGCGATCACCGAGGGCGGCCTGCAGTCGATTCCGAAGCTGTCGTTCCCCGGCGGCGTCCTGATCGGCTGCTCGGCCGGCTTCGTGAACGTGCCCCGCATCAAGGGCACCCATAATGCGATGAAGACCGGCATGCTGGCCGCCGACGCCGCCTATGACGCCGTTCAGGCCGGGCGTGGCGGCGACGAACTGGTCGAATACCAGACCGCCTTCGAAAAGAGCTGGGTCCACAAGGAGCTGTCCCTGGTCAGGAACGCCAAGCCCCTGCTGTCGAAGTTCGGCACCACCCTGGGCGGGGCGCTGGGCCTGTTCGACATGTGGTGCCGCACCCTGCTGGGCGGCTGGTCGCCGATCCCGACGCTGAAGCACGACAAGACCGACGCCGCCTCGACCGAACTGGCGGTCAAGCACAAGCCCATCGCCTATCCCAAGCCGGACGGGAAATTGTCGTTCGACAAGCTGTCGTCCGTCTTCATCTCCAACACCAACCACGCCGAGGACCAGCCGGCCCACCTGAAGCTGCTGGACCCGTCCAAGCCGATTCAGGTCAACCTGCCCAAATACGGCGAACCGGCCCGGCTGTACTGCCCGGCGGGCGTCTATGAGGTCGTCTATGCGGACGAGGTCGCCAAGACCGATCCGCGCTTCGTCATCAACGCCCAGAACTGCGTCCACTGCAAAACCTGCGACATCAAGGATCCGTCGCAGAACATCGTCTGGGTCACGCCCGAAGGCGGCGGCGGCCCGAACTATCCGAACATGTGACGCAACACCGGCGCTGGGGTCATAGCCAGCGCCGGATCGTCTCCATGACGACGGCCAGTCGCGCCTCGTCCAGCCGGCCGATACTTTCGGCGGCTGAGGCTTCAATAGTGGCGATCTTCGAGGGGCGCACGACCGAAGGGGCGGGCAGCCCTGCCTCCCCGTAACGGTCCTCCAGGTCCAGATCATCGGGCCAGCGTCGGTTGGCGGCGCTGGTGATCATCACCACCCAGATCAAACCGGCCTGATCGCCGATCCCGCCTGCGGACACCACCAATCCCGGCCGATGCTGGCGGGTGTTGCGGTCGGTATAGGGAAAGGGGATGCGGACGACGTCGCCGCGTTCAAAGTCCGGCATAGGCCTTGCGGTCCGCCTCGCTGTCCCATTCCTCGAAGGTCGCAAAGGGATCGTCGGCCGCCGTTTTGCGCGCCTTTTTCAACAGAACCCGTTCTCCCTCGATCTCGTAGATCAGCTCGTCGCCGTCCTGCAGTTTCAAGGCGGCGCGCACCGGCTGGGGGATGGTGGTCTGGGCCTTGGACGTCAGGCGGCTTGTGATCATCATCGCCTCGGTAAGGATTTTCCTTACGATACGCCGTCGCCCGCCCTCGTCAACCATCTGTCCTCTTGCGGGGGCAGGGGAAACCGTGAAGGGTCGCGGCATGATCGCCTCCCGTTCGCGCCTGCTCGCCGCCTCCCTGACCGTCCTCGCCCTGGCCCTGGCCCAGGGGGCGGCGGCGCAGGACATGGGCCCCGCTTCGGCGCCCGCCAATCCGTCCGACACCCATCCGCCCGCCGTCATACTTGAACCGGACCAGGTTCAGGAGGCCGCGCCGTTCGAGGACGAACCGGAAGACGGCGCGCCCCAGACGCCCGAGGGCGATGTCCCGCCCCATATCGTCATCGCCGACGACCCGGCCGAGCCCGCCATTCCCGAGGTCTGGGCGCCGGTCCCGCTGAACGCCCAGGGCCGCAGCGCCTATGGCCTGTACCTAGCCGGCAAACTGGCCCTGATGACGGGCGAGGGGGCCAAGGGCGCCGATTGGCTGGCCCAGGCCGCGGCCCTGACGCCCGAACAGCCCCGCGTGCGCGAACAGGCCTTCACCTCGGCCCTGCTCAGCGGCGATCTGGACGTGGCGGGCCGACTGGCGCCGACCGCCGACGCCGCGCCCGCCCTCATCGAGATCGGCCGGCTGATCTCGGCCGTCCAGACCTTCGTCCACGGCGACGCCCGCGCCGCCAACGCCGCCCTGGTCGCCCGGCCCATCGCCGCGCCGCACAGCCGCGCCGGTCTGATGGTCGCGCCCTGGATCGCGGCCGCCGCCGGCGACTGGACCCGCGCCCTGGCCGCGCCTCCGGCCCAGGGCGACGTCCTGACCCTGGCCTTCGCCCGCCAGAACCGGGCCCTCCTGCTGGAGAAGCGTCGGAAATACGCCGAGGCGGAGGCCGAGCTTAAGGCCCTGTCCGACATGCCGACCATCGGCGCCCTGTTCCACCGCCCCTATGGCGAGTTCCTGGAGCGACGCGGCAAGCGGGACGAGGCCCTGGCCGTCTATCAGGCGGCGATGCAGGGTCAGCAAGTCGATCTGGCCACCGCCCGCGCCCTGGCGCGGCTTCAGGCCGGGAGGCGCGCCCCTGCGTCGCCCGACTACCGCCAGGGCGCGGCCCAGGCCCTGACCACGGCGGCGGCCCAGGCGGTGGCCGAGCGCGGCAATGAGTTCGCGGTGGTCTATCTGCGCCTGGCCCTGAACCTGAAAGAAGACGCCGCCACCCAGATCCAGCTGGCCCAGGTGCTGGACCGGGTCGGGCTGAAGGCCGCCGCCCGCACCGCCCTGTCGCGCGTCGGGCCGGAGGATCCGGTGCTGTACGCCAACGCCCGCGCCCAGCTGGCGCTGAACCTGGAAGAGGACGGACAGTCGCAGGCCGCCCTGACCGAGCTGCGCGCCGCCGCGGCCGCCGAGCCTGACGATCCCCGTATCGCCCTGGTCATGGCCAGCCAGCTGATGCAGCTGGAGCAGTATGAGGCGGCCCTGGCCCTGTTGAGCGGCCCGCTGCTGAACACGGCGACCCAGGGCGCCCAGATCCATTTCCTGCGCGGCGCCGCCCTGGAATCCCTGGACCGCATCCCCGAGGCCGAGGCGGAGCTGTGGGCCGCGCATCTGGCCGATCCGAACAACGCCAACACCCTGAACTATCTGGGCTATCTCTGGGTGGACAAGGGGCTGCGCGTCGATCAGGGCGCGGGCCTTCTGGCCCAGGCCTACGCCATGGAGCCCGAGAACGGCAACATCCAGGACTCCCTGGGCTGGGCCCAGTTCAAACAGGGCTATTTCGACACCGCCGTCGTCACCCTGGAGGAGGCGGTCGACAAGGAGCCCGCCAATCCCGAGATCAACGACCACCTCGGCGACGCCTATTGGCGGGTGGGCCGCCAGCGCGAGGCGGTCTGGCTGTGGAACCGCGTCCTGAGCCTGGACCCCGAGCCCGAACGCAAGGCCGAGGTCGAGCGCAAGATCGCCAACGGTCTGGACGACGCGGCGCCCGCGACCGGCGGGTCGCACTAGGCCTCATGTCCGCGCTCACGGCCCTGGCTCCGGCCAAGATCAATCTGTTCCTGCACGTCGGCCCGGTGGACGCCGACGGCTATCATCCGCTGTCCAGTCTGGTCGCCTTCGCCGATGTCGGCGACCGGGTGACGGTCGAACCGGCGGCGCGGCTGTCGCTGACCGTGAACGGCCCGTTCGGCGCGGGTCTGGCGGCCGAGCCCGACAATCTGATCCTGCGCGCCCTTCGCGCCGTGGGCGAGGCGACCGGCGCAGGCGAACCGCTGCTGAAGGTCACGCTGGACAAGCGCCTGCCCATCGCGGCCGGCCTGGGCGGCGGCTCGTCGGACGCGGGGGCGGCGCTGAAGCTGGCGCGTCAGGCCCTGGGGCTGGACCTCGACGATGCGGCCCTGGAGGCCGTGGCGGGGGTGA
This sequence comes from Brevundimonas sp. EAKA, assembly GCF_000698025.1. NCBI lineage: Bacteria > Pseudomonadati > Pseudomonadota > Alphaproteobacteria > Caulobacterales > Caulobacteraceae > Brevundimonas > Brevundimonas sp. EAKA. The sequence continues at coordinate 57,143 of NZ_JMQR01000002.1, forward strand.
TCGGCGCCGACGGCCCCATGTGCCTGCGGATGCGCACCGCCTGGGCCGAGGGGCGGGGCGACATCCTGACCGACGAGCCGCGCCTGCCGCCGCTCCACGCCGTCCTGTTCAATCCGGGCGTCCCTTCGCCCACCGGTGCCGTCTACCGGGCCTATGACGCCGGTCCGCCGCGCGCCGCCGACCGGCCTGCGCCGCCTGCCGACTGGAGCCCCGCGGCCGTCATCGACTGGCTGGCCGGCCTCCGCAACGATCTTCAGCCGCCCGCCGAGGCCCTGACCCCGGCCATAGCCGACGGGATTCAGGCGGTGGCGGCGACGCCCGGCGTGGCCCTGGCGCGGATGTCCGGCTCGGGCGCCACCGTCTTCGGCCTGTGCCGGTCCAGCGCGGACGCGGCCGCCGCCGCCGCCGCTCTGTCGGCCGCCCATCCCAAGGCCTGGGTCGCTGCGACCCGGCTCGCCTCCGCCTGAGCCATAAATCCCCAGCGCGTGTTGAAGCGCGCGGCGCCGGGCCCTATGGTCCGCCGTCCTTTTTCCAGCCCCTCCCGAGCCCGATTTGACCACCTCGACCGAGCCGCTCGCCTTCCAGGATCTGATCCTGACCCTGCACCGCTATTGGGGCGATCAGGGCTGCGCCATTCTTCAGCCCTATGACATCGAGGTCGGGGCCGGCACGCTCCACCCCGCCACCGTCCTGCGCGCGCTCGGCTCAAAGCCGTGGAAGGCCGCCTATGTCCAGCCCAGCCGCCGCCCCGGCGACGGCCGCTATGGCGAAAACCCGAACCGCCTCCAACACTATTACCAATACCAGGTGATACTAAAACCGAACCCGGACAATCTTCAGGAACTGTATCTCGGCTCGCTGGCGGCGATCGGGATCGATCCGAAACTGCACGATATCCGCTTCGTCGAGGACGACTGGGAGAACCCGACCGTGGGTGCCTGGGGCCTGGGCTGGGAGGTCTGGTGCGACGGGATGGAGGTGACCCAGTTCACCTATTTCCAGGGCGTCGGCGGCATCGAGGTGGACGTCGTCTCGGGCGAGCTGACCTACGGGCTGGAGCGTCTGGCCATGTATGTCCAGGGCGTGGACAACGTCTATGATCTGAAGTTCACCAAGGAAGGCCTGACCTATGGCGAGGTCTTCCTGGAGAACGAGCGGCAGCAGTCGGAAGCCAATTTCCACGGCTATGACGTGGACGGTCTGAAGCGCCGGTTCGAGGACATGGTGTCGGAGGTTTCCCGACTGCTGGACATGCGCGGCCCCCAGGACCAGCCCCTGGTCCTGCCGGCCTATGACCAGGTGCTGAAGGCCAGCCACCTGTTCAACCTGATGGACGCCCGCGGCGCCATCGCCGTCGCCGAACGCCAGAGCTACATCGGCCGCATCCGCGAACTCTGCAAAGCCTGCGCCCTCGCTTACGTTGAACAAGAGCGGAAAACCGCCTGATGCCCCAACTCCTCCTCGAAATCTTCTCCGAAGAAATCCCCGCCCGCATGCAGCAGGGCGCCGCGCGCGACCTGGAGCGCATGGTCTCCGACCGGCTCAAGGCCGCCGGCCTGACCTGGGACGCCCTGACCACCTACGCCGGTCCGCGCCGCCTGACCCTGGTCATCGACGGCCTGCCCGCCGCCACGCCCGACCGCGAGGAAGAGCTGAAAGGCCCGCGCGCCTCGGCGCCGGAACAGGCGCTGGAAGGTTTCCTGCGCAAGACCGGCCTGACCCGCGATCAACTGACCGAGCGCGACGGCGTCCTGTTCGCCGTCCTGTCGTCCAAGGGCCGGGCCACCACCGATCTGGTCGCCGAGACGGTGGACCAGGTCATCCGCACCTTCCCCTGGCCCAAGTCGATGCGCTGGGGCTCCGGAACCCTGCGCTGGGTCCGTCCGATCAAGCGCATCCTGTGCCTGTTCGACGGCAAGGTGGTCCCGTTCGAGATCGACGGGATCCCATCCGACGCCATCACCGAGGGCCACCGCTTCATGGGCTCGGGCCAGCTGCTGAAGGTCAGCGACTTCGTCGACTACCGCACCCAGCTGGAACAGAATTTCGTCCTGCTGGACGTGGCCGACCGCAAGCTGCGCATCCTCGATCAGGCCAAGGCCGCCTGCGCCGCCAAGGGCCTGGTCCTGGTCGATGACGACGGTCTGCTCGACGAGGTGGCGGGCCTGGCCGAATGGCCGACCCCGATCCTAGGCGACATGGACCCGCAGTTCCTGGCCCTGCCCCCCGAGGTCGTGCGCCTGTCGATGAAGGTGCACCAGAAGTATTTCGCCGTCCGCGATCCGTCCAAGGACGGCCTGGCCCCCAACTTCCTGGTCGTCGCCAATGTCGAGGCGACCGACGGCGGCAAGGCCCTGGCCGCCGGCAACAGCCGCGTCCTGTCCGCCCGCCTGAACGACGCCCGCTTCTTCTGGGACGAGGACCAGAAGGTCGGCTTCGACGCCTGGAACGAAAAGCTGAAGGGCGTCACCTTCAACGCGAAGCACGGTATTCACGGTTCGATACCTTCGCGTTTGGGAACGATGGCGTCACGCGTGGATCGTATCGCCGCCTTGGCTCGCGAGATCGCCCCGATGATCGGTGCCGACCCCCACGAAGCCGAAACCGCTGCCCGCCTGTCCAAGGCCGATCTAGCCAGCGGCATGGTGGGCGAGTTCCCGGAACTGCAGGGGATCATGGGCGGCTATTACGCACGTCTGGCTGGCCAACCCGACGCTGTCGCCGACGCCGTCCGCGACCACTACAAGCCGCAAGGTCCCGCCGATACGGTCCCGACCGCGCCGGTCACAGTCGCCGTCGCCCTGGCTGACAAGTTGGACACCCTGGTCGGCTTCTTCGCCATCGACGAGAAGCCCACGGGCTCCAAGGATCCCTATGCTCTGCGCCGTGCTGCGCTAGGGGTCATCAGGTTGATCCTCGACAACAACTTGCGCCTCTCGCTGGCAGACATCATTCGTCGCGATGTTGCGATTGGCGCTTTGTCTGAAGCCGAGATCATTGCGGCGTTGGCAGCTCTCGATGACGATCAGCACTCCGAAGCGGCTGAAATGCTGGCATTCTTCGGTGTCCCATTCCTGCGAGCCTTTGAAGCCAAGTCCGGTATAACTTCGGGGGTAATGCTCCATCCCACGGCTTTCCCATATGTCGTCTTCGACAAGGTGATCGCGCAGGAGGTGTTCACGAAGTATCCGATCTTTGAGAAGAAGTATGTGCTTCCAGACAGAGTGTCAGAGTTAGCGAACTTCTTCGCCGACCGCCTGACCGTCCTCCTCCGCGACCAAGGTCAGCGCCACGACCTCGTCGCCGCCGTCTTCGCCCTGGGCGACGACGACCTCGTTCGCATCGTGCGCCGGGTCGAGGCCCTGGCCGCCTTCCTGGCCACCGACGACGGGGCCAATCTGCTGGCCGGCTATAAGCGCGCCTCCAACATCCTGCGCGCCGAGGAGAAGAAGGGGCCCCTGCCGACCGGCATGGTCCAGACCGGCCTGCCGAACCAGCCCGAGCCCGAGACCGTCCTGGCCTTCGCCGTCGGCGCCGCCCGCACCGCCGTCGAGGCCGCGCTGGAGACCGAGGATTTCGCCGCCGCCATGACCGCCCTGGCGCGTCTGCGCGCGCCGGTGGACCGGTTCTTCGAGGACGTGCTGGTCAACTCCGACGTGCCAGCCGAACGCGACAACCGCCTGAAACTGCTGGGCCAGGTCCGCGACGTCATGGGCCAGGTCGCCGACTTCGGCCAGATCGCCGGCTGATCTCCCGTCTCCTCTCCGCTGTGCGGGGAGGAGACGACGACTCGGGCGGGGTGAAGGCCGCGAAGGCCTTGCCCTCTCAATTCCGCCTGTCCGGTTCCAGGGATTCCAATGGCTTGCAACAATCTTGCCCGCCTGATCCCGGCGCCCGCCAAAACCATGCGATCCTGGTTTCGCCTCCGGCCCGGGGGCGGGGCAGGGGGATTTCAGACTAATTAGACTCTTTAGACGGTGTTTTTCGACGCCGAGTCTGAATCCGGACGACTCGACCGCCCTGTCGGCGCCCCGGCAACCGCTGTTTTCCGCCCACAGGCGCATCCGACCCCCAAGGAAACCGGTTTCGTGCTCACGCTTTGTTACATGCGCCATGGTCAAGCCGGTTTCGCCACGCTAGTCATGCCGCGTGCGAGCGGGGCGAACCCGCCGGACCTTATACAAAGCTCAGGGACTGCAAGATGACTCAGTGGGTGTACGGCTTCGGCGGAGGCTCCGCCGACGGCGATGCGTCGATGAAGAACCTTCTCGGCGGAAAGGGCGCCAATCTGGCGGAAATGTCTTCGCTGGGTCTGCCCGTCCCGCCGGGCTTCACCATCACCACCGAGGTCTGCACCCACTATTACGCCAACGGCGAGACCTATCCCGCCGATCTGGAAGCCCAGGTGAAGACCGCCCTGGACAAGGTCGAGGCGATCGTCGGCAAGACCTTCGGCGACGTGAACAATCCGCTGCTGGTCTCGGTCCGTTCGGGCGCCCGCGCCTCAATGCCGGGCATGATGGACACGGTGCTGAACCTGGGCCTGAACGACCAGACGGTCGAGGGTCTGGCCAGGCTGTCGGGCGACCGGCGCTTCGCCTTCGACTCTTACCGCCGCTTCATCACCATGTATTCGAACGTGGTGCTGGGCCTCAGCCACGATGATTTCGAGGAGGTGCTGGACGCCCACAAGGATCGGCTGGGCGTCAGCGTCGACACCGACCTGAAGGCCGAGGACTGGGAACGGGTCGTCGAGGACTACAAGGCCGTGGTCGAACGCGAACTGGGCCATCCCTTCCCGCAGGATCCGCGCGACCAGATGTGGGGCGCGGTCGGCGCCGTCTTCGCCAGCTGGATGAACGAGCGGGCCAAATTCTATCGCCGCATGCACGACATCCCCGAAAGCTGGGGCACGGCCGTCAGCGTCCAGTCGATGGTGTTCGGCAATATGGGCGAGACCTCGGCCACCGGCGTGGCCTTCACCCGCAACCCCTCGACCGGCGAGGCCCGCCTGTACGGCGAGTTCCTGATCAACGCCCAGGGCGAAGACGTGGTCGCGGGCATCCGCACGCCGCAGTCCCTGACCAAGGTCGGCCGCGAGGAGATGGGCGAGACCGCCCCCTCGATGGAAGAGGCCATGCCCGAGGTGTTCGGCCAGTTCGTCGAGGTGGTGAATAAGCTCGAGAGCCACTACCGCGACATGCAGGATATCGAGTTCACGGTCGAACAGGGCCGGCTCTGGATGCTGCAGACCCGCAACGGCAAGCGCACCGCCAAGTCGGCGCTGAAGGTCGCCGTCGATCTGGCGGCCGAGGGTGTGATCACCCAGGAAGAGGCGATCAGCCGGGTTGAGCCCTCCGCGCTCGATCAGCTGCTGCACCCGACCCTGGACCCCGAGGCCGCCCGCACCGTCATCGCCGCCGGCCTCCCGGCGTCGCCCGGCGCGGCGACCGGCAAGATCGTGTTCGACGCCGACGAGGCCGAGCGCCTGGCCGGTCTGGGCGAGGCCGTCATCCTGGTGCGCGAAGAAACCAGCCCCGAGGACATCCACGGCATGCACGCCGCCCGCGGCATCGTCACGGCGCGCGGCGGCATGACCAGCCACGCCGCCGTGGTGGCGCGCGGCATGGGCCGGGCCTGCGTCTCGGGCGCCGGGGAGATCCACATCGACGAGGCCAAGGGCGTCTTCACCGCGCGCGGCCGCACCTTCAAGGCCGGCGAGGTCATCACCATCGACGGGTCGAAGGGCGAGGTGCTGGACGGCGCCGTGGCCATGATCGAGCCGGAACTGACCGGCGACTTCCAGACCCTGATGGCCTGGGCCGACAAGGTGCGCCGCCTGAAGGTGCGCGCCAACGCCGAGACGCCGCTGGACGCCAAGACCGCGCGCGGCTTCGGCGCCGAGGGCATTGGCCTGTGCCGGACCGAGCACATGTTCTTCGACGACACCCGGATCGCCGCCGTGCGCGAGATGATCCTGGCCGACGACGAGGCCGGTCGCCGCACGGCCCTGGCCAAGATCGCGCCGTTCCAGAAGTCGGATTTCGTCGAACTGTTCGAGATCATGACCGGCCTGCCGGTGACGGTGCGCCTGCTGGACCCGCCGCTGCACGAGTTCATCCCGCACACGGACGAGGACATCGACGCCCTGGCCGCCTCGTCGGGCATCGACGCCGACAAGCTGAAGCGCCGCGCCAAGGAGCTGCACGAGACCAACCCCATGCTGGGCCACCGCGGCTGCCGCCTGGGCGTCGCCTATCCCGAGATCTACGAGATGCAGGTCCGGGCCGTGCTGGAGGCCGCGCTGGAGGTGAAGAAGACCTCGGGCCAGGCGCCGATCCCGGAGATCATGCACCCGCTGGTCGCCCTCGGCCTGGAGATGAAATATCTGCGCGAACTGACCGACCGCACGGCCAAGGCCGTGTTCGCCGACGCCGGCGACAGCGTCGAATATCTGGTCGGGACCATGATCGAACTGCCCCGCGCCGCCATCCGCGCCGGGGACCTGGCCGAATACGCCCAGTTCTTCAGCTTCGGCACTAATGACCTGACCCAGACGACCTTCGGCATCAGCCGCGACGATTCGGGCCGGTTCCTGCAGGCCTATCTGGACAAGGGCATCTTCGAGACCGATCCCTTCGTGCGTCTGGACCAGGACGGCGTCGGCGGCCTGATCGAGATCGCCGCCGAGCGCGGCCGCGCGGTGCGGCCCGACGTCAAGCTGGGCATCTGCGGCGAACATGGCGGCGATCCGTCGTCGATCGCCTTCTGCGAGAAGGCCGGCCTGGACTACGTCTCCTGCTCGCCCTACCGCGTGCCCATCGCCCGTCTGGCGGCGGCCCAGGCGGCGCTGAACGTGGAGCGCGAAAAGGACCGCTGATCCGTCAATCGGGTTCTGAGCGAGGGGCGGCGCCGCGAGGCGCCGCCCCTTTTCGTTGCGCGTCGCATTTCTGTCGTACTTGGCGGAACGCAGTGTGTGTCTCGCCGCGCACAGACGGCGTCATGTGACGCCAGCCTATGGAACAGACGAAGGCGTCACCTATTTAAGCATTCGCTGGATGGGGCTGATGATCCAACCGGTCATCACATCTAGGAGTTAATAAGAAACAATGCGTAACATTCTTCTCGCCGCTGTCGCCGTTTCCGCAATCGCCGCTCCGGCCTTTGCTCAAACCAATCCCGAACCGCGTGGTTACGGATCGCTGGGTTACACTCATCTTGAAGGCGACAATGCAACCACGGGCGCCGTCACCGGTCGTCTGGGCGTAAACCTGAACCGTTACCTGGCCGTCGAGACCGAAGCCTCGGTCGGCGTCAAGGACGACGACTTCACCGTCGCGGGCGTCGACGGCTCGATCAAGCACGAGTGGGACGCCGCCGGATATGTGGTCGGCAAATACCCGGTGTCCGACAAGCTGGAGCTGTTCGCGCGCGGCGGCTACGGCCACACCGAGCTGAAGCAGGAGTTCCCGGGCGCCAACACCGACGTGGGCGGCGACAGCTGGAACTATGGCGCCGGCGCCAACTACTATCTGGATGGCGTGAACGGCGTGCGGGCCGACTGGACCCGTCGCGACTACCGCGACGACGCGGGCGAAGCCGACGCCTATTCGGTCAGCTACATCCGCCGCTTCTGATCGACACGATCAGGCGAAAGAACAAAGGCGCGCTCCGCAAGGGGCGCGCCTTCTGCTTTGTGGTTTAGGCGAAGTCGCCGGCGAGGGCCCAGCGCTGCGAGCCTTCGCCGAACGGACGCACGAACCAGTCGCGATACTGCTCGAAGGTCTCGATGATCTTCTGACGCAGGTCCGGCGTGTTGACCGCCTCGCCGCGCTGACGTTTCAGGGCCGCGACGCAGTCCACGACCAGATTCTGATGGGCCGAACCGCCCATGCTCTTGAGCACGGCGGCGATATCCTGAGCCAGGCTTTCCAGCACCGTCTTCGGTGTCGTCTGAGCCATCTGGGAACTCCCCTGTTCTCGACAATCAAAGGCCTCGCAAAATCCAGTACAGGATTCAAGCGTAGCCTGAGCAATTATCTTCTCAGATCAGGATTAACCTGACGTAACGGCGGTCAAACTTTTTGGTTCTCTCCCGTCGGGTCCATTTCTCCGGCTTCTGTCGGCGGGGCTCGCGTCGGCAACCGACCGCGCGTCGAGGCATTGATGAACCCTGCCTGCGGAGCCTTTGTCCTATGATCGATCTGTATCGCGGCCTGGGCCTTGGCGCGCCTGCGCTGATGGATGTTGCGCTGCTGGTCGCGCGGATCGTGGTCGGGGGAATGTTCTTCCTGTCGGGCTTCTACAAGCTGTTCGCCCCCTCCCAGGCGGAGAAGATGCAGCAGACGATGGTGGATGCGGGCGTCGTCGCGCCACGTCAGACCGCCCGGTTCGTGTCGGTGTGCGAGTTCGTCTTCGGAGGCCTGCTGATCCTGGGTCTGTTCGCCAGCCTGTCGGCCCTGGTGCTGATCGTGATCTGCATGGTTGCGCTGGCGACGGTCGCCGCCAAGTCGGTGGAGGGCGCCAGTCTTGGCTATCGCCTGTCGAGCTATTTCGACCTGCCCGAGACCCTGCTGATGGTCATTCTGTTCGGGCTGATCGCCGGTGGGCCGGGGCGGTGGAGTCTGGACGTCGTCCTGTTCCTGCCCCGGCCCTGATCGTCAGGCGCGCTTGCGCACGAACACCGTCCCCGCCGAATAGCCGGCGCCGAAGCTGCAGATCAGGCCGGTCTCGCCGGGGGCGAAGCCGTCGTTGTGCAGGTGGAAGGCGATGATCGACCCGGCCGAGGAGGTGTTGGCGTAGTCGTCCAGGATGATGACGTTCTCGTCCGACGAGGGCTCGCGGCCCAGCACCTTCTTGCCGATCATGGTGTTCATGTTGATGTTGGCCTGGTGCAGCCACAACCGCTTCAATTCGTGCGGATCAAGGCCCAGTTCGCCGGCGTGGTCGATGATCATGTCCGACACCATCGGCACCACGTCGCGGAAGACCTTGCGGCCCTGCTGGATGAACAGCTTGTCGTTCTGGACGCTGTCGTCGGCGACCGGCGAATCGAGATGGGCGGTGTCGCGGGCGTTGCGGTTCAGGAAGCCGAAATTATTGCGGATATTGTTCGAGAAGACCGTCTTCAGACGCGTGCCCAGTACATCCCAGCCGCCCGGACCGGCCGTCTCGGCCGATTCCACGATCACGGCCGTGGCCACATCGCCGAAGATGAAATGGCTGTCGCGGTCGGTGAAGTTCAGGTGGGCCGAGCAGACCTCCGGGTTGACCATCAGCACGGCCTTGACCGACCCGCCGGCGATGAAGTCGGCCGCCGTCTTGACGCCGAAGGTGGCCGAGGAACAGGCCACATTCATGTCGAAGGCGAAGCCCTCGATCCCCAGGGCCTGCTGCACCTCTATGGCCATGGCCGGATAGGGGCGCTGCATGTTGGAGGCGGCGCACAGGACGGCGCCGATCTCGCTGACCGGCTTGCCCCAGGCCTCGATCGCCTGGCGGGCGGCCTTGACCGCCATCTCGGCCAGGATCGACAGTTCGTCATTCGAACGTTCCGGCAGGTTGGGCGCCATCCGTTCGGGGTCGATCACCCCGGCCTTGTCCAGGACGAAGCGGCTCTTGATGCCCGACGCCTTCTCGATGAACTCGGGCGAGGAGTGCGCCTTGGCCTCCAGCTCGCCGGCTTCGATCTGGGCGGCGTGACGGGCGTTCCAGCCGTCGGCCCAGGCGTTGTAGCTGTCGACCAGTTCGGCGTTGGAGACCGATTGTTCGGGGGTGAAGAGGCCGGTGGCGGCGATAACGGCGTGTTGCACGGGTAGACAGTTTCCTTTGCGAACGCCTTCAATAGGACGGCGGCGGCCTGCGGTCGAGAGAGGCGATGATCCCGGCGGCCCAGCGCTGGACCTGGCCGCGCGGCGCCTTGGGCGGGGGCTGATCGCGGGCGGCGATCAGGGCCTGGACCAGATCCTCGGCCTCGCAGGGCCAGCCCGTCGGGGTGACATAGAGGGGATAGTGGATCAGGGCGGCCAGGATCAGATGATCGACCGTCGCCCGGCGGCTGCGACGTTCGAAGGCCAGCCGGTCGTCGGTCAGGCCCCATCCCGCATAGAAGGGCCGGCCATAGACCGACACCGCCTTGCCTCGCATCAGGGCCTCGAACCCGGTCAGGGAGGTCAGGGTCGCCACCCGACGGCAGGCGTTCAGGCAGTCGATGATGTCCAGCCCGTCCGCGCTGGCGTCCACCGAGGCCAGGGCCGAGGCCTCCAGCCGTCCCGGCCGATTGCCGGCCAGGACGTCGGGGTGGTTGCGATACACCAGGAAGGCGTCGGGGTGATCGGCCCGTGCGGCCTCGACCAGGGCGGAGTTGGTGGCCAGATCGGGTTCGCAGCCCAGCAGAATCGACTTGTCGTTCTCGACCTGGCCGACGACCAGCAGGATGTCGCGATCCGCAGGCCAGTCCGCCGGCGCCTGGCCCTTCAGGTTATATTTCGACAGGCCCGCCTCGACGATGCGGGACCGCAGGGCGGCGGCGCGGGCCAACTGGGCGGGCGTCGCTTCTGTCGTCTCGATCAGGGTCTCCAGTCGCGACGGGCGCGACGGGTCATAATAGACGCCCTGGTCATCCAGGGCGACCGACAGGGCGCCGACGAAGTCCGACCCCAGGCCGCGCGAGCGGATGAAACCGTCCTCCATGCGGACGGTCGGGCCGCTAAAGTCGGCGGCGGCCCGGCGCACGGCCTCGCTCTCCTTGCCCGCCCACCAGATCAGCCGGCCGTTGACAGCAGCGGCGTGGGCGGCGGCGCGCGACGGCGACATGAAATAGCGCATCCGCGCCTTGGGCGAGTTCAGCAGGCGACGCACCGGCGGGCGTTTGGCCGGGGCGAAGCCGACGGCCGCCCAGTCGCCGGCCAGACGGTCGGCGCGGTCCCGCAGGGAAATCAACCGCTCCAGCGCCTGTTCGGCCTCGCACCGTTCGCCGGTGACGGGATCGACATAGCGGCTGTAGGCGATCAGGGCGGCGGCGGCGACCTGTTCCACCGTGCGCGCCACGCCGCGGCGGCCGGTGTCCACGGCGTCGGTCGTCAGGCCCCAGCCGGAATAGAAGGGCGCGCCGAAGCAGCGCACCGGCAGACCGCGCAACAGGGCCTCGAATCCGAGCGCGGACGTGACGCAATAGACGGCGTCCACCGCCGCCAGCAGGTCGGCGGGCCGCACGTCGGCGTCCACCAGGGTGACGCCGGCCAGGTCTGTTATGCACCCCCGCTTCTTGCCCGCCGCCACGGCCGGATGGCGTTTGACGATCAGCTGGGCCTCGGGTTCGTCGCGCCGGGCGGCGGCGACCATGGCGTCGAAACTGTCTTGCGTCGCCAGGCCATAGCCGATGGAGGCGTCGCCGAAGGTCTGGTCCACGATCAGGACGCGGCGGCCGGGCCGAAGCAGGCCGGGGTCCAGCGGCCCGCCCATGTTTGTCTTGGACACGCCCGAGGCGGCGATCCGGTCGATCAGGGCGCGGGCGCGGGCGATGGTGGCGGCGTCGCACCAGGCGTCGGCGGTCTGGATCAGGTGTTCGAGCCGGCTGGGCCGGGTGGCGTCATAATAGACGCCCAGGTCATCGACGATCAGGCTGAGACTGGCCGCCCCCACCTCGCCGATGCCGACGGAGCGCAGGAAGCCGTCCTCCAGCGCCACATAGGGGCGGTCGTTGGCTGCGGCCCAGCGTCGCCCGGCGGCGGCCGTCGGCTTCATCCCCCAGCCCAGCACGGCCTGAACCTGATCACCCGGCAGGCGGTGCAGGGCGTATTCCGCCAGGAAAACCTCGAGGAAGGGGACCTTCAGCACGCCGGGCGCGCAGACCCAGGCGAGGGTTTTGGCGACGATGTCCGAGGCTGGGGTCAAGGCGGGTCCGATTCAGACGCGAAAAACAGGGTCTGAATAGTCTGAATAGTCTGAAATGGCCGCGCTGAAATTGAACGGCGCAGGGGGAAACCGGTGCAACAGGCGAAACAGTGCAATTCGGCGACGCCTCATCCCTTCGACCTCCGGCGGTTTCAACGGCGACCATCCTAGCAGGGTTTTGACGGGCGCCAGGTCGATGGGGGCCGGCGATGGGCAAGACGTTGGAAACGCGGGGACTGGGGCAGCGTCATTAGGAGGATTGGGAGGCCCGCCGCCACGCGTGACACTTCCCCCGCAAACCGGGGAGGGGCCGAGCGTCAGCCCCGCGTCACCTCTCTGCGCGCGCTGGCGCGCGGGGAGGACAGGTCGCGCAGCGACCAGGAGGGGGCGACTCTGACGATGGTGATGACCGGGTCAGCTTCAGGCGCCGAGTCGCCCCCTCCTGGCGCTCGCTGACGCGATCGCCTGTCCTCCCCGTCGGCCTTCGCCAACGGGGAGGTGAATGCGGGTCAGGCGTGCGTCTGGTCCCAATACCGGACCGCATCGGCGTCGCGGGCCGACAGGTCAGGGTAGGCGGGGTCTGAGCCGACGTCGGGGACGCGGCGCCACGAGCGGGCGCATTTGGGATAGTCGGCCAGGGCCACGGCTACGGAGAGCGTGTCGCCTTCGACCAGTTCGGCGCCCGAGGTGCGGAAGATCTCGGCGGCGTCCAGACCGTCGAAGGGGGCGAAGGTTCCCGCCGGCGCCGTGACGGTCGGCCAGGCGTCCAGCGCCCCGCCGATCAGCTTATCTCGACGCGCGGCTTCCAACGATTCATTGACCACTTCGAGGACGGTGTTGATCGCGGCCCACCGCTCCGCCTCGGCCGCATTCTCCCATTCCGCCGACGTCTCCGGGATCACCCGGGCGCAGTTCGTGCCCGCATCCGGGAAGCGCGTCGTCCAGGCCTCTTCCATCGTGAAGGGCGTCAGCGGCGACAGCCAGGCGGTCAGGCGCATGAAGACCGTGTCCATCACCGTGCGGGCGGCGCGACGGCGCAGGCTGTCGGGGCGGTCGCAGTAGAGGCTGTCCTTGCGGATGTCGAAATACAGGGCCGACAGGTCGTTGGAGCAGAACTCCAGCACCGGGCGGACGACGTCCTGGAAGCGGTATTCGACGTAGGCCTGGCGCACATGGGCGTCCAATTCCCACAGCCGGTGCAGGATGAACTTCTCCAGCGGCGGGAACTGGTCGTAGTCGGTCAGCCGCTCGGCCTCGTCGAAGTCGGCCAGGGCGCCCAGCAGATAGCGGACCGTGTTCCGCAGCTTGCGATAGGCGTCGACCGTGGTTTGCAGGATCTGTTTGCCGATCCGCTGGTCCTCGGAATAGTCGACCAGGGCCACCCAAAGACGCAGGATGTCGGCGCCGCTTTCCTTGATGACCGTCAGCGGATCGGTCGTATTGCCCTTGGACTTGGACTGTTTCTCGCCCTTTTCATCGAGGGTGAAGCCGTGGGTCAGGACCGCCTTGAACGGGGCGCGGCCACGGGTGCCGCAACCTTCCAGCAGAGACGACTGGAACCAGCCGCGATGCTGGTCCGAGCCTTCCAGATAGAGGTCGGCGGGCCAGTGGGCCGGGCGGTCGCCCGTATAGCCATGCTCGGGCAGGCGCGGGTCAAGAACGAAGGCGTGGGTCGAACCCGCGTCGAACCAGACGTCCAGGATGTCCTCGACCTTTTCATACCGGGCCGGGTCGTGGGCGCCCAGGAAGTCGCTGTCGGGCGCGGTGAACCAGATGTCGGCGCCGTGTTCGGCCACGGCCTTGACGATCCGGGCGTCGACCTCGGGATCATGCAGGGGCTGGCCGGTCTGTTTGTCGATGAACATGGCCAGGGGCGTGCCCCAGGCGCGCTGGCGGCTGACCAGCCAGTCGGGACGACCCTCGACCATCGAGCGGATGCGGTTCTTGCCCGCCGCCGGGTGGAAGGCCGTGTCGTCAATGGCGGTCAGGGCCATCTCGCGCAGGGTGTCGCCCGACTTCAGGGGCTCGTCCATGCGGATGAACCATTGGGGCGTGTTGCGGAAGATGACTGGCGCCTTGGACCGCCAGGAGTGCGGGTACGAGTGTTCCAGCCGGCCGCGCGCGAGCAGATTGCCGGCCTCGATCAGCTTGTCCATCACCGCGCCGTTGGCGGGGCCGAACTTGCCGGTCTTCTTGCCCTCGGTCTCCAGCACCTTCAGCCCGGCGAACAGGGGGACGGTGGGGTAGTAGGCGCCGTCCGGATCGACCGTGTCCGGCACCTCGTGATGACCATGGGCCTTCCACACCTCGAAGTCGTCGGCGCCGTGGCCCGGCGCGGTGTGGACGAAGCCCGTACCGGCGTCGTCGGTGACATGGTCGCCGGCCAGAAGCGGCACCGAGAAGCCATAGCCGCTGTCCAGCGCGGCTAGCGGGTGGGCGCATTCCAGACCCGAAGGATTGATGTCGTAGACGCGGGTCCAGGCGGCGATCTTGGCGGCCTTGAACACCTCCTCGGCCAGCTTGTCGGCGACGATCAGACGGTCGCCCGGCTTGGCCCAGGGCGCGAACTCCAGACCCTCTTCCATGGCCGTGACCTCATACAGGCCATAGGCGATCTCGGGGCCGTAGCTGATGGCGCGGTTGGCCGGGATGGTCCAGGGGGTGGTGGTCCAGATGACGATGGACGGGGTGCTGGTGCGGAAGGCCAGCAGGTCGTCGGGGTGGTCGTCGGACACGCCCGTGACCGGGAACTTGACCCAGATCGTGGGCGACACATGGTCGTGGTATTCGATCTCGGCGTCGGCCAGGGCGGTGCGCTCGACCGGCGACCACATGACGGGCTTGGACCCGCGATACAGCTGGCCCGAGTTCTTGAACTTGTGGAATTCGGCGACGATGGCCGCCTCGGACGTGAAGTCCATGGTGGCGTAGCGGTTGGCGAAGTCGCCGGTGATGCCCAGGCGTTTGAACTGATCGCGTTGCAGGTCGATGTATTTGCCGGCGTATTCGCGGCAGGCGGCGCGGAACTCGTCCTTTGACACCTCGTCCTTGCGGCGGCCCTTGGCGCGGAACTGCTCCTCGATCTTCCACTCGATCGGCAGGCCGTGGCAGTCCCAGCCGGGGACGTAATCGACATCATAGCCCAGCAGGAACCGGCTGCGGACCACGAAATCCTTCAGCGTCTTGTTCAGTGCATGGCCGATGTGGATGTCGCCGTTGGCGTAGGGCGGGCCGTCGTGCAGCACATAGAGGGGGGCCTTCTGCGCCTGGCGTTCGGCGCGCAGGGTCCCGTACAGATCGCCCCACTGCTCCAGGATCACCGGTTCCTTCTGCGGCAGGCCGCCGCGCATGGGGAAGGGCGTCTCGGGCAGGAAGACGGTGTCGCGATAGTCGCGGCCGGAGGGGGTGTCGGTGGTGTCTGTGGCGTCGGCCATGGGTCGTCTCGGCGTCGTGAAAGTGATGTCGCTGTCTTCGTTCGCCCTGTCGCGCTTCGCGCTGCTCGAGGGCGGCTTCGTTCGCCCGAACAGAGGGCGGTCTTCCCGGCGTGCACGGGGCCACAGGGCCCGGAAGCGCTACGCCGGGCGGCTAATCGAAATCAGGCGAATGGAGACGCGGACGGTCATGATGCGGGCGGTCTAGCAGACGGATGCGGCATTGCGCCATCCCCGAAGACTTTCCCATCTCAACGGAAACGAAAGGCTTTTGTCGTCTTGGTTAAGGTTGGATCGTCCGGAAGTCTGTCCAGGCGACGTGAGAATTCGTTCGGGAGTCCCGCCGATGCGGCAGCGGATCAGGAATTGGATGCTGGGTCTGGCGGCCGGCGGGGCCATGTTGGGCGTCGCGGGCGCGGCGACGGCCCAGAGCTGTGGCCAGCCGGCGTGCGAACCTCCGCCGCCGCCGTGCTGCGAGCCGCCGCCTCCGCCGCCTTCCTGCGGGGGAGGATCGTGCGGGGGCGGGAACGGCGGCTGGAACTCGAACACCAACGTCAATGTGAACGTCAACGTCAATGCGGGGGCCAGCGCCAATGCGAACGCCGGGTCGCGGGCCTTTGTGAATGCGCGGGCCGGCGGCTTCTCCGGCGGTTACGGCGGGGGCGGCGGCGCGGCCTATGTGACCGTGGACCAGCCCTATCCGACGACCATCCAGGGCCTGGCCGTCGAAGGCCTGGCCCAGACGGTGCGGACGCCCTTCACCGCCTGGCGTCGGTCGATGAAGCGGGTGGTGATCCAGGCGGTCTGCATCGACGACCGCCAGGTGCCGCACCCCGCCTCTCAGGTGAAGCCGGATCGCGAGATCGCCGACGGCTATGACGGCGAGATCTATCGTTGCCTGGCCGGCACCTGGCTCCAGGCGACGATCGCCGACTATGAGGGCGACATCAAATTCGACCACGGCACGACCCTGACCTGCAGGAAGCACGAGGCCCTGTGGTTCGGCGGCGAAGGCAAGCTGGAATGCCGCCCCGAAAAGCCCGAGCGGGACTGCAACGAACGCTCGCTGCTGCGTCGCTACGGGGCCGGGGTGAAGATCCTGACCATGTACCGCGAAGAGGAATACACCGAATACCGCGAGGAACAGGTCCAGAGCGCGACCGTCATCACCGGGGCCATCACCCTGGACGGCGGCGTCGGCGGCCGGGTGTTCTGAACCGGACCTGACGCGACCCGTTCAGGCGCGGCTCAGGCCGTGTGACGCAAGACAAGACCGTCGGCTCTCCGTCGACGATCCTGAAGACTGGCCCCCTAAAGGCTCGGCCCCGGTTCCTGCGAACCGGGGCCGTTTTTCTTATTGGGCCAGCTTGTCCGAGACGACCTCGGCGCGCCAGGCGGCGTCGGGCTTCAGATACTGCCGGGCCAGGCTTTGCAGGTCGGCGGCGGTGACGGCCTCCAGCACCGCGACATTGTTGCGGGTCTGGTCCAGCGAGGCCGGGTCGGACTGGGCTTCGGACAGTTGGGTCAGCCAGTAGCCGTTGTCGGCCATGCTGCGCCGCAGCCGCTCCACCGCCGGACGGCGGGCGCGGTTCAGTTCGTCCTCGCTGACCGGATTGTCGCGCAGGTCGGCGGCGATCACGTCCACGGCGTCGAACAGTTTCGTCAGGGACTCGGGGGGCGTTTCGGCGCCGACGGCGATATAGCCGTAGCCGGGGAAGGTGTCGGAGCTGGTGGCGCTGGCGCTGGGCGAATAGGCGATGCCCTGTTTCTCGCGGATCTCCTCGTTCAGGCGCAGTTGCAGCACGGCCGACAGGATCGCCAGTCGCCGGGCCGTGGTGCGGTCTTCGATCTGGTCGGTGGTGGGCCAGGCGACGAAGCCCAGAGCCTGTTCAGCCTGGCCCGTGTGGGTCAGACGGATCGGGGTCGCGGTC
>NZ_JMQR01000003.1:0-64356 GCF_000698025.1 Brevundimonas sp. EAKA
TGAACGAGGCGCGGATCGGGGTTGGGGCGGGGGCGGCGGCCCTGGGATACACCGGCTATCTGCACGCCCTGGATTATGCGCGCGGGCGGCCGCAGGGACGGCCCCTGTCGGCCAAGGATCCCGCCAGTCCGCCCGTGCCGATCATCCAGCACGCGGACGTGCGCCGCATGCTGCTGGCGCAGAAGGCCTATGCCGAGGGTGCGCTGGGGCTGAACCTGTATTGCGCGCGGCTGACCGACGACCAGACGACGGCCGAGGACGCGGCCGAGCGGGACCGCGCCGGACGGCTGCTGGACATGCTGACGCCCATCGCCAAGAGCTGGCCGTCGCAATGGTGCCTGGAGGGCAACAGCCTGGCGATCCAGGTGCTGGGCGGCTACGGCTATACACGCGACTATCCGGTCGAGCAGTTCTATCGCGACAACCGGCTGAACCCGATCCACGAGGGCACGCACGGGATCCAGGGACTGGACCTGTTGGGCCGCAAGGCGATCATGGACGGCGGCTCGGGGCTGAAGCTGCTGGGCGAGACGGTGATGGCCACCGTGGCGCGGGCGTCAGGCGATGGTGAGTTGGCGCCCTACAGCGAGGCCCTGGCCGAGGCCATGGGCCGGATCGGGGCGGCGACGGCCACGGTCTGGCAGGGCGGCGACCCGGAGCGGGCCCTGGCCAACGCCTCGACCTATCTGGAGGCCGTGGGCCATGCGGTGCTGGCCTGGATCTGGCTGGAGCAGGCGCTGGCGGCGGCGGGCAAGACCGGCGACTTCTACGACGGCAAGCGCCAGGCCGCGCGCTACTTCTTCCGCTGGGAACTGCCCAAGATCGGGCCGATGCTGGACCTGCTGGTCAGCAAGGACGACACGACGCTGGCGATGCAGGACCGGTGGTTCTGATCAGGCGGCGGGTTGAGCGTCAGTCGCGGATGAAGTGGGGCACGAAGCGCGAGGTGTTGCGGGTGATCCGGCCCGTGTCCTCGCGCAGGCTGATGCCGGCCGGTTCTTCGCCGACGACCCAGGAACCGACGATGACATAGTTGTCGTCGAAACGCGGCGGATTGTGCAGGGCCTGACGGATGTAGCGGCCCTCGCCGTAACCGCCGTCCACCACCTCGGCGGCGCTGAGGCCCTGATCGATCAGTTCGACATTGTCGCCTTCGCGCGAGAACAGGGGCTTGCGGACATAGGAGGTCCCCAGGGCCGTCGCCTTAGGGTCGCCCTCGAAATAGGATTCCAGTAGATTGGGGTGGCCCGCATGCCGCTCCCACAACAGGGGCAGGATGGCCTTGTTGGACAGGATGCTCTTCCACGCCGGCTCCAGCACCGTGACCTCTGCGGTCGGCAGGGGGGCGGCGTAGTCGTCGCGCAGCATCTGCTCCCACGGATAGAGTTTGAACATGGCCTGGATGATCCAGTTCTCATGATCGACAAACCGGCCGTCTTCGTTCAGGCCGATCTGATCGATGGCGACGAACTGAGGGTCCAGCCCGGCCTGACGCGCGAGATCCTCGAGGAAACGCACGGTCTGGCGGTCCTCGACGAAGTCGGCGTCGGAGCTGAAGTGGAGGAAGCCGCCGTTCGGGAAGATGGCGCGAAACCGGTCGACCAGCTTCTCGTGCAGGCTGTTGAACTGGTCGGCGTCGGCGGGCAGGACACCGGCGGCGATCTGGTCCTCCAGCCACAGCCATTGGAACACCGCCGTCTCATAGATGCTGGTCGGGGTGTCGGCGTTGTATTCGTAGAGCTTGGCCGGACCCGCGCCGTCATAGGCGAAGTCGAACCGGCCATAGAGGGACGGCTCCTGCCGTTTCCAGCTTTCGGCGACATAGTCCCGCATCGGCTCGGGAATATCGAGCTGCTCCATCAGGCGCTCCGACTGGACCGCCTCATTGACGAGGTCCAGGCAGAGGCCGTGCAGTTCGGCGGTCGGCGCCTCGATCCCGTCCTCGATCTCGGCCAGCGAGAAGGCGTAGGCGGCCGTCTCGTCCCAATAGGGTTTGCCGTCAGTGTGGCGCCAGGTGAAGCCGAGTTCCTCGGCCTTGGCGTCCCAGTCGGTTCGGGCTTCGAGGCGCAGACGCTCCATGGTTCAGGCCGGGTCCTTGTCGGGGGTCGATTGGCCGATGCGCGGCGTGACCACGGTCACGTCCGGCTGGCTGAGGCGGGCCAGGACGTCGTCGGCTGACGAATGGCCGGGCAGGATGCCGGCCTCGCGCAGCTTGGCGTCCAGGTCGGCGCCGGTGCGGCGGTCTTCCAGGGCCTGGCTGGCGTTCAGCTTTTCTTCCTGGATCGCCTGGCGCTGCTTGATGCGTTGCAGGCTGTCGGCCGCCGAGCCGATGCGCGACTGGGCGCCGGCCGAGTTCAGGGCGACCGAGGTCTGGGCGCGCTGGACGGAGTCGTTGACCTTGACGATGTCGATCTCGCGACGAAGCGTCTCGATCTTCTGGTCGGTCGAGGCGATGGCGGTGCGCAGGCGCGTCTCGGCCGTCTTCATGTCCTCGATCAGCGGGCCGCGGCTGGTGATCTCGACCTCCAGCTCGGCGATACGGCCGGCGACCTCGCGGGCGAGGTCGGTCTTGCCCTGGCCCAGGGCGGAGCGGGCCGAGCTTTCGTATTTGGCGATCTGGTCGCGGAAGCTGGCCATTTCGTTTTCGGCCATGCGGCGACGGGCCACCAAGCCGGCGAGGTCGTCGCGGGCCTTGCCCTGAGCGTTGTCGGCGTCGCGGATTTCCTGGTCGAGGATCTTCAGCGCATTGGCGTCGACGACGCCCTGGGCCGCATCATGGGCCGAACCGCGGAACAGGGCGGAGAGTTTTCTGAGCATGGACATGGTCGGGTCTCCGGATCAGGCGGCGTCGGCGCCGAAGGTTTCACGCAGTTCAGTGGCGTCGATCGCATTCTCGGCCAGGGTGCGCAGTTCGATGAGGATGGTCTGTAGCGTCGTCTTGCACGACAGTTCGCCCATCAGCTCATACACGTCTTCGCCGCCGACGTTGGTGATGGCGAAGTTGGACAGGGGCACCACGCGCTGGGCCTTCAGCAGGAATTCGTTGAAGGCGTGGCGGTCGGCCTGTTCGGCGACGGGCCACAGCAGGACCGAACAGACGATCTGAGCGCCGCCGACGCTGAGATAGACCGGCAGGTCGCCGTATTCGTGCATGGTCGCCAACAGGACGGGCTCGGCGCCCTCCAGCACGCGCAGGGTCATCTCGCCCTCGCGCAGCAGGGGGGATTCATCGAGCGCCGCCTTGATGGCGGGCACGGTCCAGGGGGTTTCGATCACGGCGTCCATATGGTGGTCGTCTCCAGGGGGGATGGAATGAGAAGTGGGGCGGCGCGAGCGGCCGGCAAGGCTCTGAGCAGCAAGCCGGGGGCCGCGGGTGGAATCGGTGATGATGGCGCGGACGGCGGCCTTCACGTCGTCGCGAGCGGATTCGGGCACCCAGAGCTCCAGCTTGACCAGCCCCGCCTCCCGACGCGCCTGTCGCCACGCACGGATGCGGTCATTGGCGGCGGACGAGGGCGGGGCGGTTGCAGGCATGTTTCATGAAACGCGTAACATGAACGCTTGACGTCCGGCAAGATGTGTTGAATTTTCGAGCCATGAACCGCATCATTCGGTCGCATCCTCGCTGTTCGCTCGCCGTCGGCGCGCTTCGGGCCTAGATAGTCGCCCATGTTCAAGAAACTCTTTGGATCATCGAACAAGGTCGAGCCGGCCTCCAAGCTGGCGACCGTGCGAAACATCACCGTGGGTCGGACGGTGTCGCTGGATCCGCTGGCCTGGCGCCGGTTGGGCGATGAGACCCATTTCGTGCTGGATCGGGACGTGCTGGACATCTCGGCCCAGGGCCTGGTCAGTCTGGACAGCGGCCAGTTCGTCCACCGCTTCTACACCGACGATCACGTCATGCTTCAGGCCATGAGCGACGACGAGGCGGGCGCCGAAAGCTATGATTTCAGCCTGTTCATCCCCTGGACCTCGGCCTATCCGCCCGGCGAGCGGGAACGCCGGATCTGGCGCGACCGTCTGTCGGCGCCGGTCTTTCACGGTGCGGCGGAGGAACTGCCGGACTATCCGCGCTTTTGGTTCGCCGAGAGCGACGCCGTTCAGCCGCCGGTCACTCTATGGGAGACCATCTGGGACGACCGGGCGGCGACCACGCCCTACGCCAAGATCTTTCAGACCTGCATGCTGTACGCGCGAGAACTGGCGGACGGCCGCGAACTGATGATCGCCCTGGAGCAACAGCCCGAGGGCGGCGAGACCACCCACGAAATCATGATCGGCATTCCATTGGAAATGGCCGAGTTCCGCGCTTGACCGCGCGATCCGAAAGGGAAGACTGAATGTTCGACTGGTTCATTTTTCAGCAGGGCGCGATCGCCTTCCTGATCGCCTTCGCCGTCGCAGGCGCCTTCACCGTGGCCTTCAAGCTGGTTTACCAGTGGGTCACGCCCTATCACGAGCATACGCTGATCCGTGAGGGCAACACCGCCGCCGCCATTGCGCTGGGCGGGGCCCTGATCGGCTATGTCCTGCCCCTGGCCTCGGCCCTGTCGCACACCGTCAGCCTGATGGAGTTCGCGGCCTGGGCCCTGTTGGCCGGCGTGATCCAGATCGTGGTCTTCGTAGCCATCAGCCGCATGGCCTTCCGCAATCTGGTGGCCCGGATCGAGGCGGGCGAAATCGGCGCGGCCGTCTATCTGGCCTCCATCTCCATCTGTGTCGGGCTGCTGAACGCCGCCTGCATGACGTCGTGACCGCCATGACCGATCCCAAGGACCTGTCTAAGACGGAAACCATGCGCCGGCTGAAGCGCTCGCGTATCCTCCATGTCAGCAGTCTGATGGCGACCGCCAGCTTCTCGCTGGCCGCCTGCAGTTCGCCTCAGGTCCGGGCGCCCGAGCCCGAGCCGGAACCCGCCCTGGCCTACGCCAGTCTGGACGAGTGCCGCGCCGCCAACGACATCCCTGACGACCAGTGCGACGCCGCCCTGGCCAAGGCCCGGGAAGAAGCCGCCAAGACCGCGCCGCGCTATGCGACGCGCGAAGAATGCGAAGGCCAGTGGGGGCCGTCGCAATGCCAGCCCAACAATCAGGGCGGCAACGGCTCCTTCTTCACGCCTCTGCTGGCGGGGTTCGTGGTCGGCCAGTTGTTGAACGGCGGCGGTTATCGCGGCGGCGGCCCGCTGTATCGCGACCGCGAGAACCGCTACTCGAACGGCTACGGCGGCGGGTACACCTACCGCGACTATCGGACCGGTCGCACCGTCGCCAACGCCCGCGAACATGGCGATGTGGCGCGTCAGGCGCCGGCCCGGGTTCAGAGCCGCACGGCCGTCGTGTCGGGCGGCGGCTTCGGCGGCGGCGGCCGGAGCTACGGCGGCTAACCGTTTCAGGCGGAACAGTCAGGCTGACAGCGGCTCGTCAGGCGTCCTTCAGGGCGTCCGGCGGGCCGTTTTGCTGTCCGGAAGCGGCGAACGCGACAGCGCCGTGAAGTTTGAATGAAAAGCCCTGTCACACATTGAGGGGCTGCGAAGCCCGGTCGTTGAAGCGCCTAGAACTCACTGGGGGCTACCTGAAATGAAGAACCGAATCCTGGGCACCACGGCTTTCGCCCTGGTCGCCGCGTCGCCGTTCGCCGCCCTGGCGCAATCGGCCGATCAAGCCGTCGTCACCGCGCCGAGCGCGGCTGAAGCGACAGAGATCGACGAAATCATCGTCACCGGCTCGTATCGCCGCAGCCTCGAAGAGGCGGTGGACATCAAGCGCAAGACCGTCGGCTTCTCGGACTCGATCGTCGCCACCGACGTGGCCAACTTCCCCGAGCAGAACCTGGCCGAGGCGCTGCAGCGCATCCCCGGCGTGACCATCGAACGCAACAAGGGCCTGGGCCAGCGCGTCAACGTGCGCGGCCTGCCCAGCGAGTTCACCTTTGTCAGCATCAACGGCCTGGCGACCGCCTCGGGCAGCGGCGGCCGCGACGTCGAGTTCGACATCTTCGCTTCGGAAATCATCCAGCAGGTGACGGTCCAGAAGTCGCCGCGCGCCGCCGATGAAGAGGGCGGCATCGCCGGTTCGGTCAATATCTCGACCGCCCGCCCGTTCGACTACGCCGGCCGCCGGGTCGTCGGTTCTGTCGAGGGCGCCTATAATTCGATCTCGGAAAAGACCGATCCGAAACTGTCCTTCCTGGCCAGCGATACCTGGGGCGACCTCGGGGCCTTGGTGTCCTTCTCGACCGCGCGTCGGACCAACCGGACCGACTCGAACTCGGGCATCAACTTCCGCCCGATGACCCGTTTCCTCGCCAACTCGACGGGCGCCCGGGGCGCCCAGGCGATGGCTGTGCTGGCGCGCGACGCCGGCGTCGTCGTTCAGAACCGCGCCAATACGGCCGAGACGGACCGCATCATCTTCCAGGACAAGGTCGGCGACCGCGCCTATCTGAACACCCAGGACCAATGGGGCGGCGCCCTGTCGCTGCAATACCGTCCGTCATCGAACTTCAGCCTGGCCTTCGACGCCCTGATCGGCCGGTACGAAACCACCGAAGACGAATATGACGCGGCGGCCTATTCGGCCTCCAGCCGCTCGACGCTGGAAACCATCCACGAGTACGACAAGACCACCCTGGCTGACTCCGGCCTGATCGTGCTGCGCGACGTATCCTATACCCTTACCCAGCATGAGATGCTCAGCAAGGAGCGGATCAACGAGACGGACTATCGGCAGTTCGGGACGGAACTGAACTGGAGCGGCGACAGCTGGAAGCTGCACGCCCTGGCCGGCTATTCCGGCGCCGAGAAGACGCTGGACTACGCCAACCTGAAGCACACGGTCTATGCGCCGTCGCGGACGCGCTGGACGGCCCAGGGCGGTGAGACGATCAAGAGCGCCAACCCGGCGTCGATCGACATGTACAACTCGCCGTCCAGCTATCTGTTCGAAGGCTACGAGACGTCGCTGGAGCAGATCAGCGACGACAAATACGCCGCCCAGATCGACTTCACCAAAGACCTGAATCTGGACTTCTTCCCGGCCCTGACCAGCGTCCAGGTCGGCGCCCGCTATACCGACAAGTCGAAGGAGCGCCAGTACGGCTCCCTGAACATCCAGGGCACCGGCGCCGGCAAGGTCGACTACCTCGGACGCCCGATGTCGCAGAGCGAACTGACGGCGATCAGCGATCTGGTCCCCGGCGGCGCCTACAGCGTCCGTGACCTGACCTGGAGCCAGGTGTCCAACGACTACGCCCGCCGCACCTTCCGCTACGACGGCTTCTACACGCCGTTCAACGTGGGCGACTATTACGAGGTGTCGGAAGAGGTCGTGTCGCTGTACGCCATGGCCGACCTGAACTTCGACCTGGGGGCCGTGCCGGTCGCCGTCAACGGCGGCGCTCGCTACGTCGACACCTCGATCACTTCGTCGGGTTACCACCAGATCCAGAACCCGAACGGTTCGACCGGTTATACGCCCGAGCCGGTGTCGAGCGACGGCAGCTATGACAAGGTTCTGCCCAGCCTCAACATCACGGCCGATCTGACGGACAGCCTGATCTTCCGCGCCGCAGCTTCGGAAACCCTGATCCGCCCGGCCCTGACCGATCTGGCCTACAAGCGCACGGCCAGCTGGAACTCGTTCCGCTTCACCGACGGCAACCCCAATCTGAAGCCGACCTACGCCAAGCAATGGGAAGTGGGCCTGGAACAGTATCTGGGTGACGGCGGTCTTCTGGCCGTGTCCTACTTCTGGAAAGAGATCGAGGGCGTCGTTCGCCAGGCCCTGACGGGCACGGTGCCGAACGTGACCAAGTACAACGCAAACGGCTCGATCGACGGCGTCTACACCTTCGACGTCCATCAGCCCATCAACGAGCCGGGTTCGTATGAAGTCAGCGGCGTCGAACTGGTCGCCGTCGTGCCGTTCGGCCAGTTCTATGCGCCGCTGGAAGGCTTCGGCATCAACGCCAACTACACGGTGTTGGACAGCTCGCTGACGTCCACGACAAAACTGGGCATCAGCATGCCGCCCGTCGGTCTGGCCGACAACACCTACAACTTCACCCTCTACTACGATAACTCGAAGTTCCAGGCGCGCGCGTCCTACAACTTCAAGGACAAGTACGTCGAAGGGATCGGCTACGAAATGTATCCGATCTGGCGCGAAGGCTATGGTCAGATCGACCTGTCGGCCAGCTACAATGTGACCGACAGCCTCCAGATCAACCTGGAGGGCATCAACGTCACCGATGAGGCGACCAAGGGCTATACGATGGATCCGTCCTTCCCCACCATGTACGAACTGTCGGGTCGCCGTATCAACCTTGGCCTGCGGATGGAGTTCTGATCCATTTCCGGAACGCCGAACCATGGTGAGGGCTGCGGACGGCCGACGTCGTCTGCAGAACTTCCAGCCGGCCGCTCATGCGGCCGGCTGAGGCGCCGGCTCGCTTGGGAGCCGTGACCATGGCAGCAGTTCAGACCATCACTTCTGATCCCCTAGAGGTTGGCCTGGCGCGACGTCCCCTCCGCAAGAGGGGACGTCTTTGCGCGTTTGGCCAGCGGGAAGACGGCGACCATGTCGGTTGAGCGTCTTGTCGTCGAACTGCGCCGCGACCTGATCGGCTATCTGCAACGCAAGGGGCAGACGATCGAGGACGCCGAGGACGTGGTGCAGGAGGCCTTTGTTCGGTTTCATCGCGCCGGCCACGATCTGTCAGGCGCCGACGCCCGACCCCTGTTGTTCGTGATCGCCCGCAATCTGCAGACGGACCGCTGGAAATCGGCCGGCCGCAAGGGCGTGCGCGGAACCGACGACATTCACGCCCTGGACGCCGGCCCGCGGGCCGTGGCCAGCGACGCCCCCGCCGCGGACCAGCATCTGATCGGCCGGGAAAACCTGGCCGCCGCCGCCCGGATCATTCGCGCCCTGCCGCCGCGAACGCGCGACGCCTTCCTGCTCAACCGGTTCGAGGGGCAGACCTACAGCCAGATCGCCAAACGCCTGGGCGTCTCGGTCAGCATGGTCGAGAAACACATCGCCGAAGCCCTCCGTCAGCTGAAGATTTCGCGAGAGGGTTGAGGTGTCGTACCCCTGTGTCGTTGTGAATATTGAAGGCGTCGGCGCCTTATCCCCCTGCCGCGTCCAGGAGCGTTTCGTTCGCGCATGATCCAGCGCCTGACATCCCTGTTTGATCGTCGGCCGCGAACCGCCGAAGACTGGCTGGCGCGCATGCGTCGGCCGACCGTCCCCGCGCGCGATCAGGCGGCCTTCCTCGATTGGTTGGAGAAGGACGACAACCTGCCAGCCTACGAGACCGCGAAGGCGAGTCTGGCGGGCCTCGCGCCTCTGGCCGGCGCCTTCGAGGGCGATCTGGCGCGGCTGCGGGGGCGCAAGCCCGTGAACACCGGCCGACGAATCCTGATCGGCGGCCTGGCGACCTCGGCCGTCGCGGCCATCGCCGTCCTGATGATCCTGCCCGGCCTGGGACCCCAGAGCGCCGACAAGGGGGCGGTGGTCTACGCCAGCGCGCCCGGCGAAATCACCGATCTCGCCTTGGAGGACGGTTCTCGCGTCACCCTGGACGCCGATACGCAAATCCGGGTGCGGTTCGAGGATGACGCCCGGCGCGTCGTCCTGTTGCGGGGCGCGGCCTATTTCGATGTCGTCCACAATCCTGCCCGCCCGTTCCAGGTCGCTGTTGCGGATCGGAATGTCATCGTCACGGGCACGCGGTTCACCACCACCTTGCGGCGGAACCGGGCGGAGGTCTCCTTGCTGGAAGGGCGTGTCGCCATCGGCCGCCATGACGTCGGCAAGAGGCGTTCGCTTGATCACGCGGTGATGCTGGCGCCCGGCCAGAAGGCCGTCTTCACCCCCGGCCTGGACCGCGTCCATCTGAGCCGTCCGGACGTCGAGTCCGCCACGGCCTGGCGCGAACGGCGCTTGATCTTCCATGACGCGCCGCTGTCCGACGTGATCGCCGAGGCTGCCCGTTATGCCGACCGGCCGATGGTCATCGCCGATCCCGCCCTGGCGAAGACGCGGGTGACGGTGGTGTTGCCCTTGACCGGACAGGTCGGACTGATCGACCGCATGGACGATCTGTTGCCGATTTCCATTGAACGGACCTCGGACGGTCGCGCCCTGATACGAGCAGACTAGGTCAGTGCAGGCTGGGGCCATCGCAGAGCTGTCACGCGGTCGCGCTAAGGATCGACGCTGAACTTCGTCCCATTGTCCTAAGGCCTGCTCCGCTTGAAGCCGTTCGCACCATCGACGCCGCTCGGTGCGCGACGTGTCGTTGTCGCGGGGGCGGTTTTGTCTGTGCTGGTCAGCGGGGGATGGACCGGGCGCGCCCAGGCGCAGGACGGGACACTGACGTTCGATATTCCGGCCCAGGACGCCCGCCGTGCGCTGGTGGATCTTTGCGTGGCGGCGGGATGTGAACTGGCTTTTGTCGCCTCGCCGGGCGAAGCGCGGCGCAGCCGTCCCGTTCGGGGCCGCATGACCTGGCGCGCGGCGGTCAGCCGGATGCTGGACGGCGCAGGCCTTCAATACCGCTTCATCGGCGCCCGTGGCGTTCGGGTCTGGGCGGCGCCCGCGGCGCCGGAGCGGCCGCAGCCCGCGGCCCCGACCGAGTTGGAAGACATTGCCGTCGCCGGCCGGCTGTCGGAACAGATCGAGGAATCCCTGCGCCGCAAGCGCAAGGCCGACGTCATCTCCGACAGCGCCTCTTCGACCCGGATCGGCGAACTGCCGGCCGCCAATCTGGCCGAGGCCCTCCAGCGCGTCCCTGGCGTCGCCATCGAGCGCGAGGTGGGGGAGGGGCAGTTTGTCAGCGTCCGAGGCCTGGGCCCCCTGTTCCAGTCGGTGACCCTGAACGGCGCGCCGGTGGCCTTCAACGAGAACATCCGCAACTCGACCCAGAGCGGCCGCCAGTTCCGCTTTCGCGCCCTGTCGGCGGACCTGCTGGCCGGCGCGCAACTGACCAAGTCCGCGACGCCGGATCTGATCGAGGGCGGAATCGGCTCCAACATCAATATCGAGACGGTCGGGGGGCTGGATGGCGATCCGTTCCTGAGCCTGCGGGTCGGCGGCGCGGCCGAGGCGCGACTGCGGGACCCCCGTCTCGACCTGTCCGTGGCCGGGCGGCTGGTTTCGGACGACGGCGACTGGGGGCTGGTCGGCGGCCTGTCGCAAGAGGGACGTTCGGTTCTCTACGACCGTTTCCAGATTCAGCGCTATCTGCCGGTGGCCCTGGACGGTGAACAGGTCGTGGCGCCCAGCGACGTCCGCACGACCGTCGAACAGGAGGACCGCCTGCGCCGGAGCCTGTTCCTGGGGGGAGAATGGCGGGCGTCGCCGTCCGTCCATCTGCGGTTCGACAGCCTGGTCTCGACCTTTGACAACGCCATCCGTGAAGACCGGATCGTCTATGGGCTCGGCAAGCTGCTGGAGGCGGACGATGCACAGGCGACGATCACCGACGGGGTGGTTTCGGCCGGCGCCGTCCAGTCCGGCACGATCGACAACAACACCGAGTTCTCGGACCAGGCGCATCTGAATATCGTGGTCTCGGGAATGGCCCGGGTGATGCTGGGGGCGTGGAGGTTTCAGCCGCGGGTCAGCCTGTCGCGCGCACGATCGAAACTGGATACGCCGCTTGAACGCCTCTCTTTTCGCGCGCGCCTTTCGCCATCCTACAGCTTCGACGTGGGCGACGCCGTCTCCGTTCGAAAGGCGGCCCTGCTGCGGACCGACTTCGATCTTGACGACCCTTCCGCCCTGAAATGGAAAAAGCTGGGCGTGCGCGCCATCGAATCCGTCGATGACGACGCCACGGCCCTGATCGACATCGGCCGGGCTGCAGATATCCGGATCGGCGGGCTGAGCCTGTTTGACTTTCGTTTCGGCGGCCAGGTCAGCGACCGGTCTCGCGACTATCAGCGCCGGGACCGCGAAGCCGTGCTTGGACCGGGAAAGACGCTGAGCCCGGACTTCTTCAGTTCGCGCGTTCAGAACGGCGTCTTCGATCAGGTTATCGACGAACATCCAGGATCTTGGGTCGTCGCCGACTTCGCACCCTTCCAGACCGCCTTCATCCTCCCGGGTGAAAGCGACAGCATCGTAGTCTCGCCGGGCGACCTGAAGCCCACCGGCGCCGACCTGCAGAATTCGTACAAGGTGGGCGAACGGGTCGGCGCCGTCTATGCGCGGATCGACTTTGAAGGCGAAGCGGGATCGGCGCCCTTCTTCGGCAATCTGGGTCTTCGCCTGGTGGCGACCCGGACGGCCGTGGACGGCGCGCTGCTGACGGCGGATGACAAGGGCGTGGCGGCGATCCGGGGCGTATCTCATACGGGGTCGGATATCCGTCTGCTTCCCAGCCTGAACATCGCCTTCGACCTTGATCAGGGGCGCCGGCTGCGACTGGCGGCGTCCCGCACCATGACCCGGCCGTCCCTGGCCGATCTGCGGCTGGCGACGGCGCCGGCCAGTTCTCTGGTCTCGTCCATCTACGAGCGCGGACAGGCCGAGATCGACGATCCTTCGCCGGGTTCGCTGTTCGTCGGGGTGGGCGGCAACCCGGATCTCAGTCCCTACATGTCGACCAATCTCGACGCCTCCTACGAATGGACCTTCCCTCAGGGCGCGCTCAGCGTCGCGGTCTTCCACAAGACCATCGACGACTTCATCGGACTGGTGGCCGCGCCGGAGATGCTGGTGTTCGAGACCCGGGCCGGTCCCCTGGTGCATGCCGAGGTGCTGATGTCGCGGCCGGCCAATCTGGGGCGGGCGGTCAGCCGGGGGCTGGAGGTCGGGCTCCATCGGCGGCTGCCTTCGGGATTCGGCCTTTGGGCCAGCGGGACCTGGACGGACGGCCAGGGGCCGGAGGGGTACAGCCTGGCGGGGGTGTCGCGTCTGGCCTATTCGATCAACCCCTTCTTCGAGCGGGGACCGGTCGCCATCGGTCTGTCCTGGTCCTGGCGGTCCGCCTTCCGATCCGAGGCGGACATGCAGGGGGGAGGGGTGTCGGACTTCACCGTGGCGGACGCCGGCTATCTGGACGCCCAGGCCTCTTTCGACATCGGATCAGGCGGGGAACTGGTGATCGCCGCCTCGAACCTGACCGACACGACCGACCTCGCCTATGAGCACGACACGCGACGCCTGCTGCAACTCGGCCGCGTCGGTCCCAGCGTCACCGCCAGCCTGCGCTGGTCGCTATAGCCCCTACACCGCGCGGCCCAGGCCCTTCCTGTTCCAAACCCAAGGAGTTCCCCATGTTCACCCTGATGGCCGCCCTGTTGGCCGGATCCGCCCTCAACGCCGTACAGCCGGCCTGTGATCTGAGCGCGTCGGACGTTCGGGCGGCGGGCGGGGACGCCTGTGCTGTGGCCTGGATGGATCGGCGTCTGGGGATGAACGATCTGACGGCCGTGGGGACCCATAACAGCTACAAGCTGCCGATCCCGGCCGCCGAGCTGCAGGCCATGATCGCCGTCAATCCCGCCGCCGTGGCCCTGGACTATTCGCACCGGCCCCTGGCCGAACAACTGAACGCCGGCGCGCGCCAGATCGAGATCGACGTGCTGAACGATCCGCAGGGCGGGCGCTACGCCCATCCCCTGTCCGCCCTGGGTCGGCCGGGGCAGGGGGCGCTGACCAGCGCCGCCTTCGCTGAAGCCATGGCCCGACCCGGCTTCAAGACCCTGCATATGCCGGACGTCGATTTCCGCAGCACCTGCCTGACTTTCGTGGCCTGTCTGACCGAGATCCGCGACTGGTCGCGCGCCCATCCCGATCACGCCCCGGTCCTGATTATGCTGAACGCCAAGACGGGCGCGGCCTCCATGCCGGGCGGGGTGACGCCCCTGGATTTCGACGCCGCCGCCTGGGACGCCCTGGACGCCGAGGTCCGCTCGGTCTTCGACGCCGACCGGCTGATCACGCCGGACGGTGTCCAGGGCGATCATCCCACCCTGCGTGACGCGGTTCTGGCCGGCGGCTGGCCGACCTTGGGAGCCGCGCGAGGCAAGGTCTTCTTCGCCCTGGACGAAGGCCCGGAAAAGGTCGCCAGCTATCGTGGCGCGCGCCGCTCGCTGGAAGGCCGCGTCTTCTTCGTCAACACCGACGAGACCTCGCCGGCCGCCGCCTATCTGACGCTGAACGACCCCGCGGCCGAGCAGGCGCGCATCCAGGCCGCCGTTCGCGCCGGCTTCATCGTCCGCACCCGCGCCGATGCGGATACGGCCGAGGCCCGCTCCGGCGACGTCGCGCGCCGCAGCGCCGCCTTCGCCAGCGGGGCGCAATATGTGTCGACGGACTATCTGTGGGCTGATCCGCGCTTCCCGGGCTATGAGGTGCGGCTGACGGGAGCGGACGCCGCCGCCTGCAACCGGGTGCGGACCGAGACGCGCTGCGACGGTCTGGCGATCGAGCCGACCGGCGCCGCCGTCCCGCGCGGTTATCTGGCCAAGCCGGACCGGCCGGACCTGACCGCCGTCCTGGCGCCTCCGCCCGCGCCGGGTTCGCCCCGCGACATCGCCAACCGGGGCGTCTTCCTGCAGACCCGCAGTCTGGAGGGCACGCCGCGCTGGGTGCTGGCCACCCACGACGTCACCGGGGACGCCTATGATCATTTCGCCGAGGCCTTGGGCGTGCGCCTGACGCGCGAAACCGCGCCGGTCCTGACGGCGTTGCTGGACCGGGCGGGCGACGACCGATCGGTGGTCGGCGACGCCAAGACCCACTGGGCCACCAAACGCCCCTATATCGGCACGGACCAGCCGATCTGCGAAGCCAAGAGCGACCATCTGGCCGGCAATCCCGACTATCCGTCCGGTCACTCGGCCCATGGGGTGCATGTGGCGATGATCCTGGCCGAACTGGCGCCCCAGCGCGCCGACGCCCTCTATGCGCGCGGCCGCGAGTTCGCCGAGAGCCGCTACATCTGCGGATCCCACAGCTACAGCGCCGTCGAGGCCGGCATGCAGTCGGGCATGGTCATCTATGGCGCCGAACAACGCTCCGACGTCTTCCGCCGCGACATGGAAGCCGCCCGGGCCGAGGTCCAGGCCGCGCTGGCGGCCCAATAAGGCAAGGGCGCTCCGTCGCGGCGTGATCGCGGCGGAGCCCTGCAGCCTTCAGGCTTAGGAACACGGGGGCGTGGCCCGATCCGAGCCCTGCTGATTCAATTCGAAAGTTTGATTTCGCCGGCCCCGGTTTGGGGCCTAAGACGAATGGCGGAGCGGGCGATCCGCTTTCTGGGGTAAATAATGAAAGAAAAACAATATTCTATGGGCGCTTCTTCAATTTTTCCCACGTCTGTAGCCACGTTTCGGATCGCGCCCTAGATGAGTTTCTAATCAGCCTCGTTCAGGCTGATTGTCGGGTCGTGACTCTTCCCTGACCTTCCTAGCGTTCGGAAGGTCGTTAACAGTCCTAGGCCGCAATATCCGCTCTTGTTAGGCTGACACTTGCGATGTCGCCGACACCGGGCCCGCCCGCTCGGTGACCAAGAGTTCGGCCGCCACGAAGTCCACGAAGGCGCGGACCTTGGGCGTCGGATGACGGCTTGACGGCCAGACGATGCGCAGCTTGCCTGTGCTTTTCATGAATGAGGTCAGCACCGGCTCAAGTTCGCCGCTCGCCAGTTGTCGCCTGACAGTGAACAGCGGAACGCATGTCAGACCCTGTCCCTGCTCGGCCAGATAAATCAGCGGCTCCAACGTGCTCGCGCTGAGTGTCGAGGGAAGGTCATTCCCGACAAAGGTCTCGCCGCGATAAAGCGGCCAACGTTCGAACTTACCCGTCGAGGGAAAACGATGCTGAAGACAGGCATGTCCGCTCAGGTCCTCCGGCGTTTCGGGCCGCCCAAAGCGTTCGAAGTAACCCGGAGAGCCTACGACGCGATGCTCGAATGCGCCGAGCATGCGGGTCATCAGTCTGGAATCCGAGACCTCGCCGGTCCGCACGACTGCGTCGAACCCCTCCTCGATCACGTCGACGATCCGATCGGTGAAATCGAGTTCGAGCATGATTTCGGGATAGGTCCGCATGAACGCGGAAAGCGTCGGCATCAGCAACATCCCCGCCAACGGAAGACTGACGCGCAGTCGCCCGCGCGGCGTGTCCTGTGAGAGGGACATGTCTCTCGTCGCCGCATCAACTTCGGCGAATATTCTGCGGCAGCGTTCGAGTAACAGCCCGCCCTCCGCAGTCAGGGCGAGGCTTCTCGTGCTCCGGTTGAACAGCCGTGCGCCCAGTCTCTCCTCGAGCCGTGCGATGGCCTTGCCGACGGCCGATGGCGAAACGCCAAGCCGCTGCGCTGCGCCGACGAAGCTGCCTGCCTCGGCGGCGTGCACGAAGACATTGAGAGCGCGGAGACTATCCATTGCGGACATCCATATCCTGAAAGTCCGGATTTGCAGCCGGTTTTTCATGTGGCCGCCCCGGTCTACCTGAACGGCGCGGTCGACCTTGGCCGCTCCTTGCTGAGACGTCCGATGTCCTTCCCCGCCCATTTCACCCCTGGCCCCGTCCCAACCGTCTTCATCGTGAACGTCATTCATGCTCATCCGGGCCGTCAGGATGAAGCCTTCGCGATCATTCAAGACGTCGTCCGCTACGTCGCGGAGCGTAAGCCCGGTTTCCTCTGGAGCAATCTGGCCAAGAGCACCGATGGTCTGACGGTCGTGAACATCGAGGCCATTGCGGACGAAGGTAATGTCGGGGAGTTCTTCGCCGATCCGGTCTTCGTCGAGAAGTTCAAGCGACTGGACGCTGTTTCGCAGAGCGAGTTCCACACCTATCGCGTCACCGACCTGGTGCTGCCCGGCGCGGTTGCCGCCTGAGATGACTCCGATCCGTGCCCCGTCCGACGACCGCCTTCCGGTTCTCGGCCTCCTTGGCCTGGCCGCGGCCGGTTTCCTCACCATCCTCACCGAGGCGCTGCCAGCGGGGCTCCTGTTCCAGATGAGCGCCGATCTGGCCGTGTCCGAGGCCATGGTGGGCCAGTTGATCACCGCCTATGCCTTGGGCTCGCTCATTGCCGCCATCCCCCTGACTGCTGCAACACGCGGCTGGAGACGGCGACCGCTTCTGATGACGGCCGTCGGCGGGTTTCTTCTGGTCAACATCATCACGGCGGTGTCGACCAGCTATGTCTTGACCCTGTGCGCCCGCTTCTTCGCCGGGGCTTTCGCAGGCCTCGTCTGGGCCTTGCTGGCCGGGTACGCCAGTCGCATGGCGCCCGAGCATCTCAAGGGCCGCGCCATCGCCTTGGCCATGATCGGAACGCCGCTTGCGCTGACGATCGGCATCCCCGCCGGGACACTGATTGGCGGCATCATCGGCTGGCGACCGGTCTTCATTATGATGAGCGGCCTAAGCATCCTGCTGGTCGCGTGGATCGCCTGGTGCGTTCCTGATTTCGAGGGTGAAACTGGCGGTGATCGGGCGTCTCTGGCCTCGGTGTTGGGGCGACCGGGGCTTAAACCGGTGCTGGCGGCCACCCTCGGCTTCGTGCTCGCCCACAACATCCTTTACACCTACATAGCCCCCCTTCTGGATCGCGCCGGGATGGGAGGCCGCGTGGATGCGACGCTTCTCCTGTTCGGGGTCGCAGCCATCGGCAGTATCTGGATGGTCGCCGTCGGCATCGACAGGCGGCTCAGAACACTGACGCTCGCCAGCGTCGGGCTTTTCCTCGTCGCGGCGCTGATGCTTGGGGCCTTCGGACAGGTCAGTTGGATCGTGCTGCTTGCGGTCGTGATCTGGGGCCTGGGGTTCGGCGGCGCTGCATCCCTGTTTCAGACCGCGTCGGCGCGGATTGCCGGCGAGGCGGCGGACGTGGCCCAGTCGATGGTCGTGACAGCCTGGAACCTCGCCATCGCTGGCGGCGGCCTGCTCGGCGGACTGATGCTCCTCGGCGGCGGGGCGGGGCTGCTTCCCTGGAGCTGCGTCCTCCTGCTTGCGGCGATCGGTCTGGTGGTGTGGAAAAGCCGCCTCGGGTTTGCTTGACCATCGAAGTGGAAGAGGGGCGCCCGTGATGGTCGCTCGCCCTGACTTAATAGGCTCTACCCCGAACCCGTTCGGGCACAGGCTGATTCGATATGCGACGTCGGCTTCCCGCTGCGCATTGAACTTCTGCTGTTGGCGCATCTGCGACATCGGAAAATGATTGGGCATGATTTCTAGCGGACGCTTGGAGCGTCTGTTTTGCGTGAGTCGTCCGAGGGGCGGCGATCGCTGCGTGCCTTGATGGTCATGGCTCAGCTTCCTCGTGAAGGGCGGTCGGGTGCGGCTGGTCAGAAGTGGCGAGCGTGACCATCATGCATGCGCCTCGCGGGTTTCGGCCACGGCGATTTGAACAGGGCTCTAAGGACCCACGGACACACCGAACCGGGAGAGGTCCAGAACGCCTTTCTTGAACGCAATGGCGACATCGCCCTCATACGCGAGGATCAGCGCTGATCCGTCTTGCGCTTCTCCAGCCGCTCCGCCCTGCGCCAAGGCCAACACCCCTCGATCTCGGTTTCCAACGAGAAGCTCAGGAAGGTTCGGATCAAAACCACGAGACCGAGCAATCCGACGGTCTCCAGCGTCAGCGGCGCCGTGATCGTGCTGATGATGTCCGCGCCGACCAGAAGCTCCAGACCCAGTAAAATGCCCCGCCCGAGGTTTGCACGGTAGTTTGTATAGGCCTCGCGCCAGTTCCGATCCCGAGCGCCCCTGACCAGAAAGAAAAGGGTCGCAAGCCCGGCGCCACCGACAATGATGGCTGCGCCCAGCAATTCCAGCAGAACAGCGAACGGTTGGATGAAGGCGTGCACACCGCTCAGCATGGTTTGGGCCTCAGTCTAATCGCCTCTGTGGACTGGGAAACTCGGGAACGTGCGAGATGCGCAAAGGATCGCATCAATCCATCCGCCGACGATGCAGACGCTCTAAGGCATCGGCGGCTTCCTGTAAGCCAGCGACTGGTCACACTTGGGCGCCTCAGTCTCGGCATCCGGCTTGAGCATGTCGAGATGGGTCTTGTGTCAAACGGCATTGCCCCCCAAACGCGTCAATGATCGGGCAGGGGCCGCTGTCCCTGGCCGTACAGGCTCCGGCGCGCGACGCCGACGATCCGGTCCAAGATGGCGTCGGCGACCATCGGGTTGTCGATGTAGGCGCGCCACTCCTTGAACGGCGGTTGCCCGGCCAAGAGGATGGATGAACTGCAGGTGCGGCGTCGACAATCTCCAGCAGAACCTGCTTCCCGCGCTCGGTCATCGGCGCGCTGAAATCGTCGAGGATCAGGAGGTCGAATTTGTCCAGGCTCGTGCGGGCTTTGCCGATGGCGCCGTCTTGATGCGCGAGAGCGAGAGATCCTCCAGCAACTGGTTGATGCCTCGACTCGGCTGCCACGACGCCGGTCCGCGACCGGGCGCCGGCGCTCGATTGGAAAGCTCTGTCGCCGGGTCGCTCTTGCTTCAAATGAACGCCAGGAAAGAAAAGCCTTCAGCGGCTGGCTCTGAGCCTTCAGTTCTATTGGCCCGGCATCTTCAGCTCAGTGGCGCTATGCGCCGGTGCAATAGTTCGCGGCGATGGCGTCCCCAAGGGTCCCGAACGTCGCGCTTCCAGATAGTCATCGCTAACGAAGCGCTCCCGCGAGCCTCAGCAGCATCTCGGTGACTACCTGAGGATCAAGCGGGGACGCAGCTTCCCGTAAGCGCGCTTCCGCGTCGCCGACCATTCCGGCGGCCGCTTCCAGTGCTTCACGACCCTTGGCGGTCAGTTCGGTCGTTTGAACCCGCCCGTGTCGGGCATGGGGCGTCCGCATGATGAGGCCGGCGCGCTCCATCGCCACCAGGATGGCCTGCATCGTCTGAGGGGTCACGAACGCGCGACGGGCGAGCTCGGCGTTCGACGCCCCGGGCTCGACCGACAAAAAGGTGAGGACGGCATACTGGGGCGTGGTCAGCCCGAGCGTCCGCAGCTCGGCGTCCATGTGGGTGCGGAGAGCCTGTTGGGCCTGCTTCAGCGCAAAGCCGATGGTCGCATAAGGATCGTCCAACCGTGACTCCGTTTCCTCGCTTGACATATAAGGGTCCTTACAAAATATCAGCGCCCTGATACTAAGCGATTGTGCAGCCAGCGAAAGGCCCAGCCATGCCCCATCTGATCGGGCCCGACTTCATAGGCATCCAGGTCGAGGATATCGAGGCGGCGCGGACATTCTACACCGAGGTCGTCGGGCTCAAGGTCGCCGCCAACAGTCCGCCGGGCACCGTGGTGTTCGACACCAGCCCGATCCCGTTCGCCGTGCGCACACCCGTGATCGACCTGAAAGCACCGGGAGAACTCGGCAGAGGCGTCGCGATCTGGTTCGGTTGCGATGACGCGGACGCTCTGCATGAACGGCTCGTCGAGCATGGGACGCTCATCGTGTTCGCGCCGAAGGACGGGCCGTTTGGCCGCTACTTCGCGTTTCAGGATCCATTTGGCTACACGATCACCCCTCACACGGTCGCCCAGTCCTGACTGGAGGCGCTTCGTCGATCGAGTTCAGGGCGGGACGGTCGCTGAACGTCCGCTCTTCGGTGACGGTCCAGGGTCGCTTCCTGATTTGTCCGGAACGTTTCGCATGTCCGCTTACCCGACTCCCCGTCGCGCCTCGCCACGTCGCCGGCGGACACCATCTGTTGCTCGGGTCCGACGCGCCGCTCGCGGCTCGACCCTGCTCAGGGTTCGGCTTTCCTGACGAAGTCTATGAAGGCCCGCAGTGCTTCGGGCATCTGCCGCCGGCTCGGATAGTAGAGGTGAAAGCCCGGGAAGGGTTTGCACCAGTCTTCCAGCACCCGCACCAGTTCTCCGGTCTGCAGCCAGGGGGCGATGAAGCTTTCCGGGAGAAAGGCCACGCCGACCCCTTCCAGAGCCGCCGCAAGGATCAGATCGGTCTCATTGACCGTGATCCTGTTCTTGATGTCCATTTCGATCGGCCCGTCGGGACCCTCGAAGACCCACCGATATAGAGCCCCGGTCTCGCTCCACCGGTAGGTGACGCCCACATGGTCGTGAAGATCCCGCGGCGTCCGCGGCGGTGGTCGCCGCGAAAAATAGTCCGGGGAAGCCACGACCGCCATTCTGAGGTCGGGCGTCAACCTCAAGGCGATCATGTCCTGATGCACCAGGGCGCCGGATCGGATTCCCGCGTCGAAGCCCCTGGCGACGACATCGGTGAGGCTGTCATCGATCACCAGATCGAACCGAATGTCCGGATAGGCGACGAAGAATTCCGCGAAGAGGGGCGTAAGGATGAGCCGGGCTGCGATGCGAGGAAGGTTCAGCCTGACCAGACCCCGGGGCTGACCCTGCCGGGCGCCGGCCTCCTGAACCGCGCTGTCCAGTTCGGCCATCGCCGGCCGCATACGATCGACCAGGGCCAGGCCCGCTTCCGTGGGAGCCACGCTCCGGGTCGTCCTGTTGAGCAGTCGGACTCCAAGCCGATCTTCGAGGGCCCGGATGGTCCGGCTCAGGGCGGACGGCGACACACCGAGGCGGGTAGCGGCCTTCCTGAAGCTCCGATCGTCGAAGACGGCCATGAAGGCTGTCAGTTCGGCGAACTCTCCACCCTTCATATTGATGTCTCCAAAGGCAACAGCCCGTCCCGATTATAGAGGATTATCGTCGACAATCCGATCCCCCAGATTGTTGTGATGACAGCCACGGGCGCGCCGTCCGGCGTTTCTGATGGGTGTCCTCCGATTGGAAGGATCACGTGATGACGAACATGATGCGGCGTTGGGAAATGGACGCCCTTGGACGGGACAGGCTTGAACTGAAACAGGCTCCGATCCCGTCGCCGGGACCCGGAGAGGTGCTGGTCAAGGTGGCGGCGGTCGCGCTCAATTATCGCGACAAGATGGTGATCGAGTCCGGGCGGGGCCTGCCTCTCACCTTTCCGTTTACGCCGGGATCCGACCTGGCCGGAACGGTGGTCGCGCTCGGAAACGATGTCACGCGCCTCTCCATAGGGGACCGTGTGATCTCGACCTTCACCCCGGACTGGATCGACGGTCTGCGGCCGGGCGACGCCCGCACGCCGGCCTATCGGACACTGGGCGGCTTCTATCCGGGGGTGCTTTCGGAATATGTGGCGTTCCCGCAAGACTGGTTCGTTCACGCTCCGACGACTCTCGACGACGGTGAAGCGAGCACGCTGCCCGTCTCGGGACTGACGGCCTGGTTCGGCCTGGTCGAGCGTGCGGGGCTTCAGGCCGGGGACACGGTGCTGATCCCAGCACCGGCGGGGTAGCCATTTTTGGCCTCCAGATCGCTAGGGCTCACGGGGCCCGCGTGATCGTATGCGGCTCCGGCGAAAATCTCGACCGCGCCATGGCGCTCGGGGCGGACCATGTCGTCGACAATCAGACCGGAGATTGGGAGGAGGCGGTGCTCGCCATCACCGGGGATCGCGGCGCCGATCATATTCTCGAGGTGATCGGCGGATCGCATCTGGCGAGCTCGGTGAGGCTCGCGGCCGTTGGGGGCCATATCTGCCAGATCGGCGCCCTGGAAGGGTTCGATATCTCCGCTCCGGCCATGCCGTTGATGCTGAAGGACGTCACGATTCACGGCATCGGCACGGGCAGCCGGCGGGCGCTGGAACGTCTCGTGCGTGCGGTGGACCAAACAAGCCTCAAGCCCGTGATCGATACGCGATATCGGTTTGAGGATCTCTTCTCTGCGCTTGATCACCTGGATCGCAGCGCGTTCGGCAAGATCGTGATCGATCTCCAGGCAAGGGGCTGAGAGTTTCGCGATCGGCTATGCACGGAAATGTCGTGCGATCAGCCGATCGCGGCTCACGTGCAGGGCCGATCTGCGACATCAGCAAATGTGACTGTGCCTGACTCAAAGCGGAAGTCGGGAGGCCCGCTTACGGCGAGCCGCCAGAGCCCCAGGTCGTGTCGCGCCGCAGCTAGATCCTGCGCTTGGGCGTCAGCTCTGGCGACGTATTGCAGTCGCTGGATGAACCAGACCACGAAACTGCAGGCCAGCCGCGTTGCAAGCTAGCCTGAGAGCGGCCTCATGCTTGAGGTTGATACGTCCAGATGATTCCGGATGCGTAAGCGACAGACTGTGGCGCCTTCTCAACCGGCCGTCGCTGGACGGAGCGGCTGAGCTTGAGATAGTCTGTCACTGCTGACGGCGAGGTGAAGCAATGGCTACAGCTTGGATCGGCCGGGCTGTCGTCGTGGCTTTGGCTGGATTGGCGTCGAACGCTTTGGCGGCGGTCGCCCAGGTTCAGCTCGCGCCCGCAGAGACGACGCAGACGGGCGCCCCTATAGGTCTGACCTATGCTGCTGCTCAGGACCGTGTGCGGTTCGGTTCCAGTCTCGGGCGCGCCGCCGGCTATGGGATGCAGGCCGCGCAGGCGCAGGCCGATGTGGCGGCTGGATTGAATCGCCCGACGGTATCCCTCGACGCCCAGCTGATCCGATACCGCAAGACATTCGATCTGTCTCTGGGCGACGCGCTGGACCGCGCACAGGCCGAGCTCGGCGCCGCCCTTCCCGGGCTCATTGCAGACCTGCCTGGTGTGCCGGGCGACGTATTGCAGGGCGTCGGGCAGCGACTGGAAGCCGCTCTTCCGGAAATCTTCGCCGCCTTGCCGCAGGATGTCCGGCTCCAGGTTGACGACACTACATTTCGACCCACGGTGACCGCGCTTCAGCCGCTCTACACCGGCGGCGCGATTCCGGCCCTGCGACGGGCGGCGGCGGCCAATGTCGATCTGGCGCAGGCCAGACAGCAGGAGGCGGTCAGTCTGGAAGACGTCAATCTGGCGCGCGCCTATTTTGGCCAGGTGCTCGCAGCGGAAGCGCTGAAGATCGCCCATGAGACCCGGGACGGCTTCGACCTGCATCTGCGTAACGCCCGA
Organism: Brevundimonas sp. EAKA; assembly: GCF_000698025.1. NCBI lineage: Bacteria > Pseudomonadati > Pseudomonadota > Alphaproteobacteria > Caulobacterales > Caulobacteraceae > Brevundimonas > Brevundimonas sp. EAKA. The sequence goes on from NZ_JMQR01000003.1 coordinate 23,941, forward strand.
CTTCTGGAAGCCGAAGGCATGCTCAGCCATTCCCAGACCCTCCAGATCGAAGTCGCTCGCGACGCTGCTCAGCGGCAGGTGAACAGGGCCGAGCTGGAGCATGACAACGCCGTGGCGTCCCTCGCACGGGTCGTCGACGCCGACGCCGGAGTTGTTCCGACCACGCCCCTGTTCGTAAACCGCGACCCCGTCGGTCCGGCCGGCGTGTTTCTGGACCAGGCGAGCCAGGCGAACGCCCGTCTTGCGCAGGCCCAGGCCGGGCGCGATCTCGCCGAAGCGGGCGCCGATCTGGCGGCGTCACGGATGAAGCCGTCCGTCTATGCATTCGGGACCTACAACCTGAATCCAGACGACGCTCTGCCGACCGAGCCGGACTGGGCGGTCGGAATAGGCGCGCGCTACACCCTGATTTCGACTGTGGATCGACGGCGTATGCTGGGCGCCGCCCGCGCCCAGGCCTCGGCCGCTGCGGAGGTGGAACGGCAGGCCCGAGACGACGCACGATTGCTGGTCACGCGAGCGTACAACCAGGCGGAACTGGCGCGCCGTCAGTTTCTGAGCATGGACAGCAGCCTGGAGGCCGCCAGCGAAAATCTGAGAGTTCAGGAGATTGGTTTTCGGGAGGGCGAGGCCACGGCCGCCTCGGTGGTCGATGCCCGCAACCTTCTTGGAACTGCTCGTTTGCAACGCGCAGCAGCGGCTTACGAATATGATCTCAGCCTGGCCGCCCTGTTGGCGGCGGCGGGAAGCGATCTGACCCTGAACGACTACCTGCAACGCGAAGACCGGATCAGCGCGCCATGAGTGAGACGCCGCCTTTGGCAGAGAACCTGACAGACGGCGCGCCGGCCATCGCACCCGGTCGCACGTCTTCACGTCGGCGGATACTGCCTGTGATCGTGGGTGTCGGCCTCGTCCTGCTGATCGGCTTCATCATCGTGGGCCTCTTTCTCGCGGCCCGTCCCGCGAAAGACCAGGTTCAAGGCATGGTCGAGGCGGAGACCGTCACCGTCGCGACCAAGGTGCCCAGCCGCGTAGAGCGTTTCCTGGCCGCAGAGGGCGATCAGGTGAAGGCTGGTCAGGAGCTGGCCCTGATGAGCAGTCCAGAAATCGCGGCCAAGGACGCCCAGGCGCGCGCCTTGCTTCAATCGACAGAGGCCATCCAATCGATGAGCCGCGAAGGCGCGCGTGGCGAAGATGTGAAGACGGTTGAGTCGATCTGGCGCGCCGCCCAGGCGACGGCCCGCTTGGCGGACCAGACCGCGCATCGAGCGGAGAACCTGTTTGCCGAAGGCGTGATCTCCGCCCAGCGTCGTGACGAGGCCGTCGCCGCCCGGGCCGCCACGGCCTCGCAGAGCGAGGCGGCCCGCCAGCAGTATCTGAAGACTTTGGCTGGAACCCGGCCACAGGAAAAATCTGTGGCCGACGCCAACGTCCAGGGCGCTCGGGCCGCCGTCGCCGAGGTCGAAAGCCTGCAGGGCGAGACACGATTGCTCGCTCCACACAACGGCGAGGTGGCGGAGCGTTTCGCCAATGTCGGAGAGTTGGTGCTCACGGGCGTGCCAGTCTTCACGATTGTGGACATCGGCGATCCCTGGGTCGCATTCAGCGTGCGCGAGGATCAGTTCCGCGATCTGAAGATCGGCGTGATCGTGCATGGCGACGTGCCTGCACTCGGTGTCACCAACGCCGCCTTCCGGATCACCGCCATCAATCCTCAGGGCGAGTTCGCCACGTGGCGCTCCACCCGGCAGTCAAGCGGCTATGACGTGCGCAGCTTTCAGGTCAAAGCCAAGCCCGTTCGAGCGGTCAACGGCTTGAGGCCTGGCATGAGCGTTCTGTTCGATTGGTCCGCACGGTGAAGCGCGCGACGGCCGTCTTCGTATCGGCCGTTCAGGACGAAGCGCGTCTCTTGATGACCCGACCGTGGGACGCGTTCGTCGCTTTTGGTCTGCCGCTGATCCTGCTGACGGTGATCGCAGCAATGCTGGCCCCTGGCGTGATCCGTCAGGCTCCGGTCGCCGTGGTCGATCAGGACAACTCAGCCTTCAGCCGTGCTGCAATCCGTAACATGGAGGCGAGCCCTAGTGTGCGTGTGGTCCACGCTCCGGCGACGATGCAAGAGGCCATGACCTTGATGCGGCGGGGTGAGATTTACAGCGTCGCCCATTTTCCGGCGGGTTTTTCTGACGGCGCGTTCCGTCGCCCGGAACAGGTGACAGTCTCCTTCAATGGCGCCTTCCAGACCGTCGGCGCCCTGTCCGCATTGGGGCAGAGTACGGCCATTGCGTCAGCGGCGGGCCCGCAACTGCAGGAGCGGGCACGCCAGAGCGGAGTGCCTGAGACCGCACTGCAGCCGCCCGCCGTCCAGGTGTCGATCGTCGGCAATCCCCAACTTAGCTTCGAGCTGTTCCTCGGCGGACTGTTGGCGCCTGGCGTCCTTCATCTGCTGGCCGCCTGTTCAGCGGTGCTGGCGGTCGGTCGGCTGATGCAGGGCGGTTCCTTCAAAACCTTCAGGTCCCAAACGGGCGGCTGCACGACGACAGCCCTGATGGGACGTCTGACGCCGCACTTCGTGATCTTCAGCCTGTGGGGACTGTGCTGGATCGCCTGGCTGAGCGGCGTGCGGGGCTGGGGTGTGGCCGGTTCTCTCCCCTTGCTGACGCTTGGCGTGCTCGCCCTGATGGCGGTGAGCGTCGTCTTGTCCGCTTTGCTGGTTACGGCGCTCGGAGACGTGGACACGGCGTTCTCGGCCACCGCCATCTATTCCGGCGCGGCCATCGCCTTTTCAAACGGCACTCTGCCGCTGGATCACGGGCCACGCTTCGCCCGGATCTGGAGCGATATTCTGCCCTATTCTCACTATCTGCGACTGCAGACGGGCCAGCTGGTCACGGGTGCGGCTACGGATGCGGCGTGGCGAGACTTGATGATCCTAGGCGGCGTCGCTGTGATCGGTCTGATCCTGTCAGCGCTTCTCATCCGGCTGCGCTCGCGTTTCGCCCCCAAGCCGGAAACGCTCAGCTTCTCACTTCCCCAGCAGGGCGTCACCGCCGCCTTCATCGCAACTTTCCGCAATCTGCCGCACGCACGGCCCGTCAACAGCCTGCTGATCCTGGCTGTCGTATTCTACGCCTTCTACTATCCCGCCGCCTACGCCGGGCAGGCGGCGGCAGGTCTGCCCGTCGCCGTGGTGACCCCGACGCAAAGCGCATTGACGCGCGCCCTTGTCGAAGACCTGAACGCCTCACGCGAGGTCGAGGTCGCCGCCGTCATCCCGTCCTCCGCTGAGGGCTTTGAACTGATGCGGCGCGGCGTGATCGATGGCGTCGTCGTCCTGCCCCGGCGGTTCGAACCCGATCTGGTGAGAGGGGCGCCGACGGGCTTGGCGATCTGGCTGAACGGCGGCTATCTGGTTCGTGTCACAGCTGTCGGCAAGGCCGTCGCCGCAGCGGCGGCGCATGTCGCCGACGCGCAGTTGGAAGGCCTTCCTGACATCGCCCGCGCAGTCCGGTTGGCGCCGACCCTGAAGCAGGACTCCCTGTTCAATCCAACCGAGGGCTATGGCGGCTACGCCGTGCCGGCGGTCAGTCTGATCATCCTGCAACAGACGCTTTTGATGGGCGCCGGCGTGGTCGCAGCGGTTCGTCGAGAAACGGGCGCGCCTCCTCTGAGACGCAGCGTGCGCCTGGGTCTATGGCTGGCGCTGATAGCAATCGGGACCGCGTCCAGCCTGTTCTATTTCGGCTTTGTCTTCTGGCTTCAGGACTACCCGCGCGCAGGGAACCTGATCGGCGTCTTGCTGCTGGCGCCGATTTTTTCAGCAGGAGTTTCCGCCTTGGGTCTGCTCCTGGGCGGTCTGTTTGATCGACATGAGCGCGTCTTGCAGGTGCTGGTCGGCACGTCCGCGCCCCTGTTCTTCCTGTCCGGCGCCGCCTGGCCGCACTTCATGATGCCGAAGATGCTCGTCTGGCTCGCTCATCTTTCACCGTCCACCGCTGCGGTTCAGGCCTTCGTTCGCTTGAACGCCATGGGGGCCAGCCTTGGCGAAGTCGCGGCTTCGGCGGCCATTCTGACAGGCCTCGCCGCCGTCTATGGCGGCTTGTGGCTCATGCGCGGCTCTCTCCGCGTCGATCTCAGCCGATAGTGCTTGGGGGACGAGGAGATACGTTAGCGTGGGAGTAGGGGGGCGCGCCTCGGGATGCGGCCTCTGGCGAGGGTAGCCTTACGGTTTGATGTCTCTGAGTTAAGCTGATGACGGGGGGATCGACACATGACTCTATGGACGATGATCCTCCCGTCGGAGAGCCGGTACGTGTGGACAAAACTGGCCTGCATCGTTTTGCCGTCTTAGCTTAGAGACGGCCGCCACAGCTGTCCGATCCCGCACGGCAGGTTGGCCCCGATCCGATAGGGTTGGGCTTGATCCCTGTATCAGGCTTGAGGGTAGGCCGGATCATTGCAATGCTTTTTCAGGCTCCGTAGTCAGGATACGCGGACTCTTGAGGAGGGGGTGGAATGGAGCTGGAGAAACCGGTCGTGATCGTGATCGACGACGATCCGATGGTGCGCCGCGCCCTGGACTCGCTGTTTCGATCGATCGGCCTGGCGACCGCCCTGTATGAATCCGCCACCGCCTTTCTGGCGAGCGAGCCGCCGAAGGCCAACAGCTGCATCATCACCGATGTGCGAATGCCCGGCGTCAGCGGCCTGGATTTTCAGAAGACCCTTGCGGCCCAGGGCGTGGCGACGCCCGTCATCCTGATCACAGGCCACGGCGACGTCCAGATGTCGGTGCGGGCGATGAAGGCGGGGGCGGTGGACTTCCTGACCAAACCTTTCCGCGACCAGGACCTGATCGACGCGGTCAACGAGGCTCTGGAGCGCGACCGTCGCACCCGCGAGCGCGCCAGCGACGTCGCCGGCGCCGAGGCGCGCTACGCCCAGCTGACCCCGCGCGAGCGGCAGGTGATGGACCTGGTCGTCGCGGGCCTGATGAACAAGCAGACGGCGGCCGAGCTGGGCCTCAGCGAGATCACCGTCAAACTGCATCGGTCCAGCCTGATGCGGAAGATGGAGGTCCATACGGTGGCGGATCTGGTGCGCCTTTCCCAGGACCTGAAGGCCCAGGCCTAAGCGCCGGTTCACGCGTCGGTGGAGCCGCAACCGGCTTCCGGAAACGGTCAGGCTCCGGGCGGATCCGAAAGGAGCGGCAGGCGGATCGAAAGCCGCGCCCCGGCGCCTGGCCCGGAGACGATGCTGACTGTCCCCTCGTGGGCCTCCACGGTTGATCGGCAGATGGCCAGACCCAGGCCCATTCCGTTCGGGCGGGTGCTGAAGAAGGCGTCGAAGGCGCGCTGGGCGCTGTCCGGATCGAACCCCGGCCCGTTGTCGATGACGTCGATGACCGCATGGCCGTCTTTGAGGCAAGTGCGCATCTCGATGGTCGGGGCGGGGGTTCCGGCGGCGGTCATGGCCTGGGCGGCGTTCGTCACCAGATTGACCAGCGCCTGCTGCAGCAGCACACGGTCGGCCTGGACATGGCCGTCGGCGGCGGAGAGCGTGACGCGCACCGGAATGTTCAGGCGTTCAAGATCGTCGCGCACCAGCCGCAGAGCCTCCGCGGCCAGGGCGTTGACGGCGACCACCTCGGTCTCGGGCTTGGCGCGGCTGACCAGCTTGCGCACCCGCTTCACCACGCCTGTGGCGTGGCGGGTGGCGTTCAGTACGTCCGCCAGCGCCTCGCGCGTCTCCTCCAAGTCGGGCGGAGACCGGTCCATCCAGCGCAGCGCGGCCTCAGCCGAGGTCATGATGGCTGCCAGCGGTTGGTTCACCTCATGGGCGATGGAGACGGACAGTTCGCCCATGGCGGCGGCGCGCAAGGCGTGTTCCGCCTCCTGCTTTGCATGGTCGAAGGCGAGCTGCAGGCGGCGTCGTTCGGTGATGTTCAGCACGACGGCCTGGACCCGGTCCGCTTCGTGCCCCGGCGGCGGGAAGGTGATGGCGACGATGATCGGGATCGCCTCGCCGCGCCGGTTCAGAACCTCGGTTTCGGCCTGATAATAGCCGCGCCCCTCGTCGAAGGCGATCAGGAAGTCGATGAAACTCCCTTCTGCCGGCGGCAGGATTTCAGCCAGGCTGTGGAAGAAGTCTTCCTTGCGCTCGACGTCCATCAGCGTCAGGGCCGTGTCGTTGACGTCTGTGATGGGGATCATCTGCTGGGCGTCGCGGACGAATTCGGGATGCTGGAGCAGATAGGCGTGCAGATCCTCCACGCCCGATTCCCGCAGCCCCTTTAGCGCCGCGCGCAGAGGGCCGAAGTCATGCTCCCAGATGCCCACGGCCAGGGTGTTGAAGATGTTGCGATACCGCACTTCGCTGGCGCGCAGGGCGGTGTCGGCCGCCTTGCCGGCGGTAATGTCGGTGTTCGATTCCAGAATGACCGGGGGCTTTCCGGGATCGTGCTCGTCAAGGGTCCAGCGGCTCAGCACGATCAACCGGCCGCCGCCGCGGCATTGATGGCTGATTTCGCCCTCCCACAAGCCATTGGCGTGCAGATGGTCGTTGATCGCCTCCAGCGACGTCGGGAAGCGGGACTGAAGAAGTTCGTGGGAGTTTCGCCCGACGGCCTCCTGCCGGCTCCAGCCGTACAGACGTTCCGCGCCGCGGTTCCAGAACAGGATTTGACCGTCTGGCGAACGGGTGAAGATGGCGTCGTGGGTCACGTCCAGAAGGGCGGCCTGACCGACCAGGGTCTGGCGGTCGCGAAGCGTCTTGACGATCAGAAAGCCGGTGATGCTGATGGCGGCGACGCTGACGCAATAGCGCAGCAGGGTCGCGAACTCCGGGTTCAGCCCGTGATCGAACAGCAGGCTGAAGGTCGCCAGGCCGATCATGCCGAAGAACAGAAGCTGGACCCGGCGGATCGACAGGAAGTCCCCCAGCATCAGCAGCGGCACGACATAGAAGACGGCGACGGCGCTGATCAGCGGGGTGAAGGTGTCGAGCAGGAAGATGATGAGGATCAGCACAGGACTGATCATCAGACGCAGGCGGCGCAGGACGGCCGCAACCGAGAGATTCTGATCGTTTTGGACTGAATTCACCGGCAGTCCCTCCCGACCCCTGTTTGCCTCATCACGCTAATCAGCACGCGGCGTCCGGGCAATGACAGGCTTCGCCCCCGCGTCGCAAGACCATGCGTCTGTTCAAATTCCACGCGTCCGATGCAAGAGCCGCAGGGCCGGCGGGCCTAACGTCCAGATCACAGACAAGCCCCCAAAGGAATCGTCATGGACCGCCAAACCCTCGAAACCCGCCGTCTGGCCCCCCTCAGAACCCCCACGGGTCTGACGGCCGAGGCGACCCAGGACATCAGCGGCGCGATGAACGCCCTGCTGGCCGATGTCTTCGCCCTGTATCTGAAGACCAAGAATTTCCACTGGCACATGTCGGGCCCGCACTTCCGCGACTACCACCTGATGCTGGACGACCAGGGCGACCAGATCCTCGCCATGACCGATCCGATCGCCGAGCGGGTGCGCAAGGTCGGCGGGACGACCCTGCGCTCCATCGGCCAGATCAAGACGCTGCAACGCGTGCTGGACAATGACGCCGACTACATCAGCCCCGAGGACATGCTGGCCGAGCTGCGCGACGACAACGCCGACCTGGCCCAGCGCATGCGCGCCGCCCACACGGTCTGCGATGAACTGGGCGACGTCGCCACCACCAGCCTGCTGGAAAACTGGATCGACGAGACCGAACGCCGCGTCTGGTTCCTGTTTGAAGTCAGTCGTCGCGGCAACGCCTGATCTCTCGCAGACCAGCAGCCAGTCTGGAAAGCAGAGACCCCGCCATGCCCTCGTCTCCCCTGATCGCGATCATCGATGACGACGGCATGGTGCGCGCCAGCCTGACGCGGTTGTTGCGGTCCATGGGCCTGCGAGTGCTGGGGTTCGACTCCGCCGAGGTCTTCCTCGCGGGGTCGATCCATCTGGTCGACTGCGTCATCTCTGATATGCAGATGCCGGGGATGAGCGGCCTGGCGCTGCAACAGCAGGTTCTGGTCGACCGACCCGACCTGCCGGTGATCTTCATAACGGCCTATCCAGACGAACCGACCCGGTCGCGCGCCCTGACGGCGGGGGCGGTCTGCTATCTCGAAAAGCCCTGTTCCGCCGACGCCCTGTCGCGCTGTCTCGACCGCGCCCTAACCCCTGAACCGAGAGTCACATGACCTGCTCGCACCTGAACACCATCAAGCGCGTCACGCCCAGCGCGTCGGGGTGCGAGGAGTGTCTGAAGATCGGCAGCTGGTGGGTGCATCTGCGGCTATGCCGGGAATGCGGCCATGTCGGCTGCTGCGACGAGTCGCCGAACCGTCATGCCCGCGCCCATTTCAACACGACCCGCCACCCGATCATCGAAGGCTATGACCCCCCCGAAGGCTGGGGCTGGTGCTATGTCGACGAACAGGAGGTGGATGTCGGCGCGCCCACGCCGCATCCCGGACCGATCCCGCGCTTCTTCTGAACAGACCTGAAACCAGACGGCCGCCTCCGGTCCGGAGGCGGCCGTTCTTGCATTCCAGCCCTCAGTCGCGGCCCAGCGAGGCCAGATAGGCGTGAATGGCCTGGACCACGACCGAGCCTTCCCCGACGCCGGCGGCCACCCGTTTGACCGAGCCGGAGCGGACGTCGCCGACGGCGTAGATCCCCGCCCGCTCGGTCTCATAGGCCGAGGCCCCCGGCCGCAGGTCCGGCGTCTGGCCCGGCCGCAGACAGGTGACGACAAAACCGCTGTCGTCCAGCGCCAGACAGTCCGCCACCCATTCGGTATTGGGCCTGGCGCCGATCATGACGAACAGGGCGTGGGCGGGGATCCGGGTCGTCTGGCCCGTGCGGCGGTCGGTCCAGGCCACGCCGGACAACAGCCGGTCGCCCTCCAACTGCGTCACCTCGGTGTGGGGATACAGGGTGATGCGGGGCGAGCGCTGGATGCGCTGGACAAGATAGTCGGACATGGTCTCTGACAGGCCGGGGCCGCGCACCAGCATGTGAACGTGGCCGACGTGGCGCGACAGATACATGGCGGCCTGGCCGGCCGAATTGCCGCCCCCGACCACGACCACGTCCAGACCGCTGCACAGTTTCGCCTCCATGGCGGTGGCGGCGTAGTGGATGCCGTGGCCTTCGAACCGGGCGTAGTCGGGCACGTCCAGCTTGCGATAATGGGCGCCGGTGGCCACCACCACAGCGCGGGCCTGGACGATCTGATCGTCTTCCAGCCGGATATGGAACGGGTGGACGCCGCAGTCCAGGGCCACGGCGCCGCGCGAAATGGCCATGCGCGCACCGAATTTCTGGGCTTGGATCAGGGCGCGCCCGGCCAGGGCCTGGCCGGAGATGCCGGTGGGGAAGCCCAGGTAGTTCTCGATCTTGGAGCTTGTGCCGGCCTGGCCGCCGGGGGCCAGGGCCTCGATCACCGCAGTCGACAGGCCCTCGGACGCGGCATAGGTCGCCGCCGCCAATCCGGCCGGACCGGCCCCGACCACCACGACGTCCCAGACCTCGTCCGGATCGAACCGCTCCGTCAGGCCCAGATGGTCGGCCAGTTCCGGCAGGCCGGGATTGGACAGGACGGAGCGGTCGGGCGAGATCACGACGGGCAGATCGCCGGCCCCGACCGCGAACACCTCCATCAGCTGGGCCGCCGCAGGATCGGTCTGGGGATCGACCGTGCGCAATGGGTAAGAGTTGCGGATGATGAACCGCTCAAGCCGCTGGGTGTCGCCGTCGTTGGGATCGCCGATCAGCAACACGCCCGCCTGGGCGTGATACAGGAACCCCATCCGGCGCAGGATGAAGGCGCGCATGATCAGCTCGCCGATGTCGGGCTCCGACGACATCAGCCGGGCCAGGTCGTCGTGATGGACACGGATCACCCGCCCCGGACCGGTGGACCGCCCCTCCACCAGCAGGGCGCGTTCCGAGACCTGGTCCAGCTCGCCTGTGAACTGATGGGCCTGGTGGGTCACCAGCAGTTCGTCGGCGCCCTGATCGTCCTGGCGGATGATGGCGATCTCGCCCTGGACCACCACGAAGAAGTCGGCGCGTCGGTCGCCGCGCCGGAACAGCACCTGGCCCGCAGCCACGGCTTCCTCTTCGCCATAGTTGCGCACCCGGTCCATCATCTCGTCGCTGAGGCGGGGATAGACCTGGGCGGTGCGGGCGTAGGGGTCTTCGGTGATCAAGGGATCGGCGGACGCCATGGCGGTCCTCCAGAGGGGGCTGTGATCGGGCCATCATCGCTGCGATGCGGGTTTCGCGCTTGTACCAAACCCGCGCCGCGCCGACCCCATACCAAAGGTTAGGCGCCCAAGACCAAGTCGGGGTCTGACCAACCGATCGTTCAATGGCGGACAGGGGCGGCCCCCGTCAGTTTGGGTGCAGGACAAAAACCCCGGAGGCCGCAATGACCGACCTACTCGCCACCTTCCCCGACACCCGCATGGCGGCGCCGTCGCTGGAGAACCTGGGCCCGACCGCCTTCCGCATCCTGGCGGAAGTGGACGGGGCGCTGGACCGCAACGCCGCCGCGGCACGGCACGGCCTGGGCCAGCTTCAGGCCCTGCTGCGCGCCCTGCCGGTCTGGTCGGGCGAAGCCTATGACCGGTCGCGCGAACCGGTCCGCGAGGCCGAGCCCGCACGCGGCGGCCTGGCGCCCTGGCAGATGAAGCGGGTGGCCGAGTTCGTGGGCGAGAGCCTGGACGACCGGATCCATGTCGAGGACCTGGCCTCTCGCGTCCGGCTCAGCGCCAGCCATTTCTGCCGCGCCTTCAAGGTCACGACCGGCGAGACGCCCCACGCCTATGTGATGCGGCGCCGCCTGGAGAAGGCCAAGGCCATGATGTTGAGCACCGACGAAAGCCTGTGCCACATCGCCGACGCCTGCGGCCTGGCGGATCAGGCGCACCTGACCCGCCTGTTCCGCCGCCACCTGAACGCCACCCCCTTCCAATGGCGCCGCGACAGCCGCGTGGCCGCCTGAGCCGCTTCAGGTCGAGGGGGCGATCAGGTGGCGAACCCGGGGCGGCTGATCGCCGATGTGGAAGCGCTGAATCTGGGCCTGGGTCAGATGATCGTCACGGGTGATCCGCTCGTGCTGACGCAGATGCTCCAGCCAGCTGGGAACCACGAAGCTCTCGACGACCAGGCCCGGTTCGGCCGCATCCTCGAACAGATACCAGTTCAGGGCGCCGTCACGTTTGCGCACCGCCTTCAGCGGCCGCATCGCCTGAACGAAGGCGGGGACCTGGATCGGATCGATACGGTATTCGATCAGGATCATCACCGGCCGGCGATCCGCCGCAGGCGTCCCCGCAACGGTCGGCTCGACCCAGTGGCCCGACGGCGTCAGGTCCAGGGCGCCGGCGGCCGGCAGGCGGAAACGGAAGGCGACGCCGGTGGCCAGGAACAGGGCGACGCCCGCCACGGTCAGGGCGGTGGCGATGTCGGTGCGGCTGGCCAGCCCGCCCCAGGCCAGGCTTCCGGCCGTCATGGCTCCCTGGAACACCAGCAGATAGACCGCCAGGGCGCGCGCCTTGACCCAGGTCGGCACGGCCATCTGGGCGGCGACGTTCAGCGCCGACAGCATGGTGATCCAGGCCAGGCCGGCGAAGACCATGACGCCGCCCGCCACAATAGCGTCGCCCACATGAGCCAGGGCCAGGGTCGCGGCGGCGAAGACGACCGAGCCGACGATGGACAGGGTGTTGGAGCTGACGTGTTTGCGCACCCGCGCCAGGGCCACCGCCCCGATTATGGCGCCCACGCCCATACAGCCCAGCAGGGCGCCGTATCCGGCGGCGTCCAGGCCCAGGACGCGCCGACCCAGCACGGGCAGCAGGGCCCACAGGGCGCTGGAAAACAGGAAGAAGGCGACCGAGCGCAGCAGCACCAGCTGTAGCGCCGGCGCGTGGCGGGCGTAGCGATAGCCGGTCCGCAGGGCGCCCAGGAAATGTTCGGGCGGCAGGTCGCCCAGGGTGGGCTTGCGTTTCCAGGCGACCAGAACCCCCAGCACCGCCAGAATCGAGACGGCGTTCAACGCATAGACCGCCGCCGATCCCGCCACGGCGACGATGACCCCGCCCAGGGCGGGCCGATGGCGCGGGCGATATTGATGCCCAGGCCGTTCAGGGCGATGGCGTCGGCCAGGGCGGGCTTTTCCACCAGTTCGGGCACGATGGCCTGAAACGCCGGCGCGCTGAGGGCCGCGCCCAGGCCCATGACGGCGGTCAGGGCCAGCAGGATCAGCGGCGTGGTCAGACGCAGATGCGTCACCGTCGCCAGACTGGCCGCCCCGACCAGGATCAGCAGCTGGGCGGCGATCAGCAGTTTGCGCCGGTCGACCACATCGGCCAGGGCTCCGCCGGGCAGGGCGAACAGGAACATCGGCAGGGTGGTCGCCGCCTGGACCATGGCCACCCACAGCGGGCTGGGCGACAGCGAGGTCATCAGCCACGACGAACCGACGTCGTTCATCCAGGTGCCGATGTTCGACACGATGGTCGCGATCCACAGGGCGCGGAACAGCGGCGTGGCCAGCGGTCCGCGGCTTGCAGCGGGGGCGGGCGCGCCGCTCATGCGCGGCGGCGCTCGGCCAGGACGGCCGCCAGGATCAGTCCGCCGATCAGGCCCAGATTGGCGGTGAAGGCGTTCATGTCATGGAAGCGCGCCATGGGATCCGGCAGGGTCCAGAAGGCGTGGCCGATCAGATCGGCCAGGGCGGTGAAGACGCCCAGGGCGCCGGCGCCCAGCCAGGTCCGGCGTTTCAGGATCACCGCCAGCGACCCGCCGATCTGCAGCAGGATCACGGCGACCGCGACCAGGGCCGCCGGCTGCAGCCCGAAATGAACCGCCTCGCCGACGGCCGAGGGGAAGTCGAACAGTTTCAGCACGCCGCTGATCCAGAAGGGCGAGGTCAGCAGGAGGCGGCCGATCAGGGCCACGCCCGGCGCGTCGAGCAGGGTGGCGATGGGGCGGGGCGTGGTCGATGCGGTCATGATCACACCGCCCAGCAGGCGCAGCCCAGGGCGCCCCAGAAGGATTTGTGGTCGGCCGCCGAGGCCTGAAGCCGGGCCGTGGCCGCATGGTCATGGCCGTGGACGCCGCAGGCGGTGGTGCATCCGCAGGCCGCCGCCACCTTGGCGAAGAAGCCGGTCCGTTCCTGCGTCTTGGTCGTGTGATAGCCGCCGAAAGCGCGGACCGGCGACCAGTCGGGCGTCGGCGGCGGGATCGGCGGGGCCTCGCGGCTGAAGTCGCCGGCGCCCCAGACCACCTGGCCGCCCAACAGGGTCAGGTCGCTTTCGATATGGACGATTTCCTCCTCGGCGACGGAGAAATAGTCGCGGTCCAGCACGACCAGATCGGCCAGTCGGCCGACCGCGATGACGCCCTTCTTGCCCTCTTCGTTCGAGAACCAGGTATTGGCCTCGGTCCACAGGCGTAAGGCCGTCTCGCGGTCTTGCCGCTGGGCGGCGGGATACATGCGCAAACCGCCCAGGCTCTTGCCCGTGACCAGCCAGCTCAGCGAGACCCAGGGGTTATAAGAGGCCACGCGGGTGGCGTCCGTGCCCGCGCCCACGGGGATTCCGGCCGCCAGCATCTTCGAGATCGGCGGGCTGTCGGCCAGGGCCTCGGCGCCATAGCGTTCGGCGAAATCCTCTGCCTGGTACATCATGCGGTGCTGCACGGCGATGCCGCCGCCCAGGGCCGCGATCCGGTCGATGTTGCGTTCGCTGATCGTCTCCGCGTGGTCGAAGAACCAGTGCAGGCCGTCGAACGGCATGTCGCGGTTGACCTTTTCATAGACGTCCAGCGCCCGGTCGATGGTCTCGTTATAGGTGGCGTGCAGCCGCCAGGGCCAGCGTTGCTCGACCAGTTGGCGGATCACCGGCTCCAGGTCGGTCTCCATATTGGCCGGCATGTCGGGGCGCGGCTGGCGGAAGTCCTCGAAGTCGGCGGCGGAGTAGACCAGCATCTCGCCGGCGCCGTTGTGACGGTAATAGTCGTCGCCCTGGCCGGGCCGCACCTGTTTGCCCCAGGTCTTGAAGTCGTTCAGCTCTTCCTTGGGCTTCTGGGTGAACAGGTTGTAGGCCAGACGCACGGTCAGCTGGCCGTCTTCGTGCAGCTTCTCGATGATCTCATAGTCGTCGGGATAGTTCTGGAAGCCGCCGCCGGCGTCGATCACGCTGGTCACGCCCAGCCGGTTCAGCTCGCGCATGAAGTGGCGGGTGGAGTTCAGCTGATACTCCTCCGGCAGCTTCGGCCCTTTGGCCAGGGTCGAATACAGAATCATGGCGTTGGGCTGGGCGATCAGCATGCCGGTGGGCTCGCCCGCGGCGTCGCGCTGGATCTCGCCGCCCGGGGGATTGGGCGTGTCCTTGGTGTAGCCGACGGCGCGCAGGGCGGCGCGGTTAAGCAAGGCGCGGTCATACAGGTGCAGGATGAAGACCGGGGTCTCGGGCGCGGCTGCGTTGATCTCGTCCAGGGTCGGCAGGCGTTTTTCGGCGAACTGGTGGCGGGTGAAGCCGCCGACGACACGCACCCACTGGGGCGGCGGGGTGTTGGCCGCCTGGGTCTTCAGCATGGCCATGGCGTCGGCCAGGCTGGGCACGCCGTCCCAGCGCAGCTCCATATTATAGTTCAGCCCGCCGCGAATGACGTGGGTGTGGCTGTCGATCAGGCCCGGCACCACGCGACGACCGCCCAGGTCGATGATCCTGGTCTGCGGTCCGGCGGTGGGGATGATCTCGCGCGCCGAACCGACGGCGGTGAAGACCCCGTCCTTGACCGCGGCTGCGTCGGCGTTGGGATTGGCGCGGTCCAGGGTGGTGAAACGGCCCCCGTGCAGGATCAGGTCGGGAGAAGCGGTCGGGGCTGCGGTCATCGGTGAACTCCGGGCGAATGCGGCGGGGGCCATGCCGGCCAGGCCGAGGGCGGTGATCGTGGTGCGACGGGTCTGGCTCATCGCGCGGCGTCGGGGGCTTGGACTTGGGCGGCGACCACGGCCGGCGGGGGCGGGGTCATCCTGTGCCGGACGTACTGGGTCGCCTGTTCGCCCAGCAGCATGCCCAGAAGACCCAGCAGGGCCACATAGGGCGGAGCCGGCGAACGGACGTTCAGCAGGCCGTAGACCACCCCGACCAGAAGGCCGACGGCCAGGGCGATGAGGAAGGGTTTCATTGCGGGTCTTCCCGGCGGTCGATGGAGACGGGGTCGCTGGCGGGGAAGCTGTCGTCCAGAGCCTCGTCGAGTGCCTCGTCGAGGTCCGGATCAGGCGCCGCCGGGACGTCCGTATGCTCAGGGTCGATGCGGTCGGTCATGGCGGCGCCTTTCAGATCAGGAGGTTAGAGCGAGAGATCAGCCTTCGCGGGCATGCGCGCCCAGCATGGCGCGGGCGTACTGAAGCCCGACGCCGTATGCGCCGCCGAACTTCACCGCGGCGGCGGTGGTGGATTCGTAGGTCTCGCCGCGCGCCCAGTCGCGTTGCAGCTCAAGCAGATACTGGATCGAGGTCATCGGGCGGGCGCCGGCCTGGATCATGCGCTGAACGGCGCGTTCGTGGGCCTCGGTCGAGACGTCGCCCGAGGCGTCGGTGATGACGAAGACCTCGAACCCCTGATCGATGGCGGACAGGACCGGACCGACGATGCAGACCGAGGTCCACAGGCCGGCGATGACGACCCGTGACTTGCCGGCGCGGTTGACGGCGTCGGTCACCTGAGAGTCTTCCCAGGCGTTCATCGTGGTGCGGTCATAGACCGGGGCGTCTGGGAAGACGTCCTTGATCTCGCTGAAGATCGGACCCGAGAAGGTCTTTTCCGCCACGGTGGTCAGGATGGTGGGCACATTGAAATCGCGCGCCGCCGTCGAGATCAGGGCGGTGTTGGTGCGCAGGGTTCCAATGTCGATCGACGCGGTGGCGAAGGCCATCTGCGACTGGTGATCGACCAGGATCAGGCTGTGGTCGGTCGGGGTCAGCAGGCCCTTGCCGGCGGTCGGGGTGGCGGTGACGGTCATGGTCTAGTCCTCGGGTTGGCCGCGGTGCGGCGTGTTGATGAAGGCAATGTGCCCACGCCCTCGACGGTTAGAAATGGAAACTAACAAAATTCACTGTTTCGAATTCTGAGCGATCTGGGTTCGGGGCCGAGCGGCGAAGGGGCGGGGGTCTCGAGGGTCGCGATCACCGAACGTCCATCCAGACGGCACCGGATCGCGGCGACCGACAGCCAGTCGGAGGCGGTCGTGCGGGTGTTCTGCGGCGTGGATTGTGCGGCGCGGTGCGGCATGGCGATCTCCCAGGTCGACGCCAGGGTCGCCGCATCGCCGGCTCGGGTCTTGGACCGAAGCGCTGAAAGCTGCGGGTTCGGCTCTGTCGTCGGATCGTCCAAGCGCAGCGTTCTGGTCCAAGACCACAGCGAACCGGCGGGCCAGTCTGTCAGCGTCGATTACGGGCGCGGCCGCACCGCGTCACCCAACTGGAACAGTGCAATGCCAACCTTCGTATCCGACCTCCCCCAGGCGTCTCGTCGCGGCCTTCTGGCCGGCGGCGCCGCGCTCGGACTGTCCTCCCTCATCCCTTCCATAGCGTCGGCGCGGGCCACAACCGCCTCGGCCTCCATCACCGGAGACGACACCATGTCTTACGTCACCACCTCGGACGGCGTTCAAATCTACTACAAGGACTGGGGCCCCAAGGACGCCCAGCCCATCGTCTTCCATCACGGCTGGCCGCTGAGCTCGGACGACTGGGATTCCCAGATGATGTATTTCGTCCTGAAGGGCTTCCGCGTCGTCGCCCATGACCGTCGCGGTCACGGCCGCTCCAGTCAGGTGTCCGAAGGTCATGACATGGACCATTACGCCGCGGACGCCGCAGCCGTCGCCAACCACCTGGATCTGCGCAACGCCGTCCACATCGGTCACTCGACCGGCGGCGGCGAAGTGGTTCGCTATGTCGTCAAACACGGCGCCGGCCGCGTGGCCAAGGCCGTGTTGGTCAGCTCGGTCCCGCCGCTGATGCTGAAGACCGCCGCCAACCCCGAGGGCACGCCGATCGAAGTGTTCGACGGTTTCCGCGCCAGCCTGGCCGCCAACCGCGCCGAATTCTACAAGGCCGTCGCCTCGGGTCCGTTCTACGGCTTCAACCGTCCGGGCGCGACCCAGATGCCGGCGGTGGTCGACAACTGGTGGCGTCAGGGCATGACCGGCGGCGCCAAGGCCCACTACGACGGCATCAAGGCCTTCTCGGAAACCGACTTCACCGAAGAACTGAAGGTCATGAACGTCCCGACCTTCGTGATCCAGGGCGATGACGACCAGATCGTTCCGTACAAGGACGCTTCGGTGAAGACCGCCGCCCTGCTGCCCAACGGCACGCTGAAGATCTATCCGGGCTTCCCGCACGGCATGCTGACGACGCACGGCGACGTCATCAACCCCGACCTGCTCGCCTTCATCCAGTCCTGATCGATTGGAGATGAAGAGGCCGCCCCGCAGTAGTGCGGGGCGGTTTTTCCCTGTGTGCAAGGCTGGCGTCATCTACCACGTCGCCTCTTCGGCGAGCCCGGCGGCGCCTGTGCAGCAGCGATAGGCTCGTCAGTCCCACCAGCTACCCGATAGGGTATTCCCCATGCCTCCGCATGAGGTTGAGATATCCAGGCATGGTGCAATAGTCGCCGCATAGGGGGCGAGGTCGCGCCTCTGATTGCATGGACGCCAAGGTCATCGAGTTGAACTGAAATCCAGCGCGCGCAAAGCGGGATGGCTTGCTGGAGCGCCTGCGCAAGACCCGCATAAAGACGACTGTCATGCGGTGGCGCATGACCCCGACAGAGGTCATCAGCTATGAACGTCTTGAGCCGAAAGGTGCTCTCCAGCGTCGATCCAACAAAGGACTGGGCCTGGATTGAGTCTGCTGTTCGGAATCGACTGTCCGAAGATCGCTGCCTCGTCTGGTTTGCCGTTACCGATGCGGACGGAGCGGCCTGGCGGCTGGTGAGCGGCTCCGCCGCCTCCGCTGACGTCGCTCAGGGGCTGCAGACTTACTATGAGACGACGATACGTCTCTCTTCGAAGCGGGTGGATGCCGCCGCCGCCCTGGTTCGCAGCAACGAAGAACTGCTGCTGGTCCTTCCCGGAAACCTAAGGCCTCCCGTCGAACCGGTTCGAGACCAAAGGCCGGAGTCGATGTCTCGCTTTCTGAAGATGGCCTCGGCGGCTGCAGAAGCCCTAGCGCATGTCCACGGCGCGGGGATTCTGCATCGCGCCATAAAGCCGTCCTCACTGTTGGAAGGCGAGGCGGGGGCGGTGATATTGACCGGCTTCATGCGTGCCGTCGTGCAGGACCGGGATTCGAGCTTTCCGATCGCTTTTCCCCATCCGCTCGATGATGCGGACATCCTCTACGCCGCGCCGGAACAGGCGCGGCGGATCCGGCCGTACAGTGACGAACGTTCCGACCTCTATTCGCTGGGCGTCAGCCTGTACGAACTGCTGACCGGCAGGCCGCCGTTCGAGGCGCGAACGCGCGCCGAGTGGCTGCATGCCCAACTGGCGGTCGAGCCAGCGCCGCCCAGCCGGCATCGGCCGGGCGTGCCGGCGGCGTTGGACGCCCTCATTCTCAAGCTGATGGCGAAAGATCCCGCGGATCGACATCGCAGCGCGGGCAGTCTGTGCTCGGACCTGCAGCAGACGCTGGCGGCCTGGCAGTCCCCCGGCGCATTCACGGCCGTCGATGCCCGTCCGGCCTATCGCGTCCGTGGCGCCGCGCGGCGGCTTTTCGGACGCGGCGACGAGGCTGCGGCCCTGGTGGAGGCCTGGCGGCGCGTTCAAGCCGATGGCGCGTCCGAGATGGTTCTGCTGGCGGGGGCGGGGGGCGCCGGAAAATCCTGTCTGGTCGAGCGGCTTCCGCAGTTTTCGGGCCAGGACAGTCTGAACATGCTGACCGGCAAGGCCGACGCCCTGCAGGAGCAGGCGCCGTTCGCCCTGATGCGGTCCGTCCTCGGCGCCCTGGTCGCTCAGCTTCTGGTCAGCAGCGCCGCCGTATTGAACGAAACCCGTACGCGCATTCTCAAGGCCGTCGCCGGGCACGGCCAACTGATCGTCGATCTTGTTCCTGACGCCAAGATCATTTTCGGCAAGTCTGCGATCTTGTCTGACTTGCCGCCGGCCGCAGCCAGAGAGCGGATCGTGCAGGTCATACTGGCGGCCTTATCGGCCTTCGCCCGCGAAGATGCGCCCCTGGTGCTGTTTCTCGACGATCTGCAGTGGGCCGATGAAGACTCGCTGGAAGTGTTGAAGGCGGCGGTCGCGGCGCCGCCCGCGCATATGCTGTTGATCGGGGCCTATCGCGACGACGAGGCCGACCGTCTGGCTGCGCCGGGCGGCGTCATTCCGCTCGCCCGGGAGGGCGTGGCGCGGCTGACGGAAATCCATCTGGGGCCCTTAAGCCAGGCCACGCTCACGGACCTGGTCGCGGCCGCCCTGGGACGAGACTCCGAGTCCGTCTTCACCCTGGCGGAGATGATCCATGAGCGTACGGCGGGGAATCCGTTCTTCGTCGATCAACTGCTGGGCCGGTTCTTCGACGATCATGTCATCGCCTATGACGTCGAGCGCGGGATATGGGCCTGGAACGACGCGGATGTGGCCGCCTACAGCCGTGCCGAAGACGTGGTGGAATTCCTGGTCGAACATTTCGAACAACTGCCGGCCGAACAGCAAGGCATGCTCAGGCTTTTGGCCTGTATCGGGCGACAGGCGGACAAGCAGACTGTCGAACGGCTGGCCGGGAGCGATGCGGCCGAGGTGCGCCGCCGGATACAGCCGCTGATCGACGCCGGGCTCGTGCTTGTCTATCCGGCCCGTTACGTGATCTCGCATGATCGCGTGCTGGAGGCCGCCTACGCCCTTACGCCGCTATCCGAAAGACGTCGGCTGCACGCCCAGATCGCGCGGCTGATGATCGAAATGAGCGCCGCGACGACCAGCGAAGGCGCGTTCGAGATCGCCACCCAGATCGAACGCGTGGGCGACGATGTTCCGGCCAGCGACCGGGTACCGTTCGTGATCGCCCTGCTGGCGGCGGCCCGGGGCGCCAGGACGGCCGCAGCCGTTGGGCGTGCGCTGCAACTGCTGGAGTCCGCCCGGGCCCTGGTCGTTCCTTCATGGTGGACCGCACACTATGAGCTGACGTTCGACCTGCACTTGTTGCAGTGCGAATGCCTGATCGCCGGGGCGATGATCGACGAGGCGGAAACCAGTATCGACGCCCTGCTGCTGCGGGCGGGGCGGCCCCTGGATACGGCCGCCGTCCATCGCCTGAAGGCCATGGTTCTGACCGTGCGGTCCGATTATGTGAAGGCCATCGAGGCGGCCCTTGAGGGGCTGAACCTGTTGGGCGTCGTCCTGGAGCGGCGGCCCGTTGCCGCAGATTACGACACCGCCCTGCGGCCCATCCGGTCGGCCATGGGCGGCCGCCGGCTCGAAGACGTGTCGGATCTGTCGACGATGGAAGATCCATCGATGCGGATGGCCATGTCCCTGCTTTCGACGCTCATCAGTTCTATGTTCGTCGAGGACGAAATGCGATTCCTCCATGTGGCGAAGATGGTGGAACTGACGTTCAGACATGGCCGAACCCCGGATTCCGCCTATGGGCTGGCTTGGTTCGGCGTCATGATCGCCCATCGCCATGACGCCTATCACGAGGGCTTCGCCTATGGTCAGGCCGCGCTCGCGCTGGTTCGACGCCATGGCTATGCCGGGCAACTGACCGCAGCCCTGGTGGCGGTCGATCAACTCAGCCCCTGGGTCGAGCCCCTGTCCGACACCCTGGGTCATATCCGCAGCGCGATCGCCGCAGGCCGCTCTGCCGGCGACGTCGGCATGACCTGCTACGCGCGGAACCACCTGGTCTCGGACCTGATCGTGTCCGGCGAACACCTGTCGATTGTCGTCGAGGAGGCTGACGAGGCGATCGCCCTGACGCGTCAGGTGGGGTATTCGGACATCGAACATCTGATCGGCGCTCAGAGGCGTTTGGTCCGCGATCTACAGGTTGATCCGGTTCGAACCCCGGTCGCCGGCGTCGAGCCCCAGATCGTGTCCTATGCGTCGCAGTTCTGGGCTCGGCTTTACGAGGGCATGGGCGCTTATTTCGCCGGGGATTACGCCAGCGCCTGCATCCGCCTGGGCGAGGCCGAGGTCCTGCTCTGGACCGTGCCGGCCCACATCGACTCGGCCTATTGCGTTCTGTTCAAGGCCCTGGCCGAGACCGCCGCGGCCGATGCGTCGAACGCTTCCGCCGTCGTGGCTCGGGTGCGCCCGCTTCTGGATCGACTGGCCACCTGGGCGGCGCTCAATCCGCTGACCTTCACCAACAAGCAGCGTCTCGTCGAGGCTCAGATCGCCTATCTGGAGGGCGATGCGCTTCTCGCCCTGCGGCGGTTCGACGAGTCGATCATTGCGGCGGTTGCGGCCGGGTTCGTCCATGAAGAGGCTATCGCGCGCGAACGGGCGGCCGGCTGCTACGAAGCCCTGGGGTTTGCGGCGGCCGCGCAGCATCAACTGAGCGCCGCCCACGACGCCTATGTCCGGTGGGGCGCGGCGGGCAAGGCGAAGCGGATGGCGCAGATCCACCCCCGTCTCGCCGCAAGCGCCCGACCCGAAAGAGTCGCCGACGGGGCCGATCACGCCATCCTCGATCTCGACGTCATCACGCGCGTCTCCCAGACCCTGTCGGAAGAGATTCCGCTGGACCGCGTGATCGAGACCCTGATGTCGAACATCATCATCCACGCCGGGGCGGACTACGGCGTCCTGGTGCTGCTGAGAGGGCCGGACCCCGTGGTTCAGGCCGAGGGCCGGGTGGTCGAGGGCGACGTGGTGATGACGACGGCGACGACGACCCCGACGAACCGCCAGGTCCCCGCCGCGATCCTGAACGAGGTGATGCGGACCTGGAAGCCCAAGGTCATCGAGGACGCCAAGCTGGAGTGGAGACGTCAGGGACGCATCCCGATGGAGACGGCGGCCCGCTCTGTCCTCGCCTTGCCGCTGCTCAGCCGGGGGGCGCTGATCGGCATGATCTATCTGGAGAACCAGCTGGCCCCAGGCGTGTTCACGCCCGAGCGCACGACGATGACGCAGATCCTGGCGTCTCAGGCGGCGGTGTCGATCGAGATGGCGCGGCTCTATTCGGAATTGCTGGCGGAAAACGCCAACCGCACCGATATCGAGTTCGCACTTCGAAAGGCGCGGGTCGAACTGGCCCAGACCTCGCACCTGACCGTCATGGGGGAACTCGCCGCCTCCATCAGCCACGAAATCAACCAGCCGCTGGCCAGCATACTGGCCCTATCCAGTGCAGGCGTGCGTTGGTTGCAACGAAGCGCGCCGGATGTCGGCGAGGCGTTGGAGACCTTCCACGAGCTGGAAGTAGCCGCGAACCGGGCCGCCGGCATCGTCAGCTCGCTGCGGTCCCTGGCCAAACAGACTCCGCCGGCCCTGACGTCCCTGTCCATCTACCAGATCGTCGAGGATGTGCTGCGCATCACGGCGGGGGACATCGAGGCGAACAAGGTGGTGGTCGAGGCGCGTCTGCAGTGCGCACAGCATACGGTTCACGGCGACCCGATCCAGTTGCAGCAGGTCGTCCTGAACCTGATCACCAATGCGATCGACGCCATGGAGGCGACGCCGATCTCCGAACGACGATTGACGGTGGGCTCGGCGCTGGAAGACGGGTTTGTGAAGATTACCGTGGGGGACGCCGGAAAGGGACTGCCCCACGGCGACCCCGAGCGGATTTTCGGCGCGATGTTCACGACCAAGGAAAAGGGCATGGGAATGGGGTTGGCGATCTGTCGCTCGATCATCCAGTCCCACGGCGGTCAGATCGGGGCCGTGGAACGCGAACAGGGAACCGAGGTGTGGTTTACGCTCCCCTTGCGCCCGAACTGACGGCGAAACGAGATCGGCGACGCCACGCGCTGATCCGGCGCCTTCAAGCGAGGGCCCGACTTCGATATCTGGAGCGAACGCCGATCAATCTTACCCGAATGGGTATGTCGTATTTGCCTGTCTGCAAGTACTCCTGTCTCCGGATGCGCAGGCCAGACCTTGGTTGTGATCTTTGAGGCGTGACACGCAACTCGGAGGCTCGACGGAGACGCCCGTCTTGGCGATGGGCCGGGAGAATTCATGAAGGCGCTCCTGCTCGCTTTGATGGCGGTCATAGCGGTGTCGGGCCCGGCGCACGCTGATGGCGAGCCGCTGTCGATCTCGCAGTTCCACCATTCGCGATGGGATGTGATGGAGGGCGGGCCTTCCCTGGCGATCGCCGTCAGCCAGGCTCCGGACGGGTTTCTCTGGATCGTCTCCGCAGACGGCCTCAGCCGATTTGACGGCGTGGGGTTCGAATCCTTCACCAGCCGCCAGAACCCTGACGCCGCCGCCGCCATACGGTCGCTGCTGACGACCCGATCTGGCGCAGTCTGGGTCGGCCTGGGCGAGTTCGGCGGGGGCTGGACCCTGCGGGATGGAGAGCTTGTCGACACCGGCATGCCGAACCCGCCGATTCAGGTCACCAATCTGGCGGAAGATCATGACGGCTTGATCTGGGCGGCGACAGCCCGGTTGGACGGGCCGTTGCAACGCTACGTCAACGGACGCTGGTCTGAACTCGACCCGTCGTGGGGCCTGCCGGAGGGGTGGGTGTTCGATCTTTTGGTGACCAGGGACGGCGCGCTCTGGGTCGCCATGATGGACAGGCTGTTCGTGCTTCCAAAGGGCGCCAGACGGTTTGTCGAAACCTCCGCGGCCGTCGCGGCCGGCGCCGGCCTGGCCGAAGATTCAAAGGGACGAATATGGTTGGCGGACCGCAGCGGGGTGCGGCGCCTGCCGGACTATCTGAACGGCGCAAAGGAGACGCGCGCAGAACCCGCCTACGCCGTCTCCGGCATAAGCCGCGCCCGTATCCGTTTTACGCCCGACGGCAGCCTGTGGGGCGCGACGCGTGGCGACGGAATTTTCCGCATCCAGTCGCCGGACCGCTCGGGAACGCTCAGCCGATATCGGGCGGCGGACGGGCTGGGCAGCGACAGCGCATCGGACGTCATGGTGGACCGGGAGGGCACGGTCTGGGTCGCGGCCGGAAGTCTGGATAGTTTCGTGTCCACGGGCCTGGTCAGGGAGGCCGATATCCCGTCTTCGCCTGCCGGATATCGCATGATGGTCGACGACCTGGGGCGGGTCTATGTCACCTACGAGAACGGATTCTCCATCATTCGCTCGGGGCGCGCGCCCGAACCCCTGGGCGCGGCGGATTTCGAGGGGCTGTGCTCAGGGCGAAACGGGGCGGTCTGGGTTTCGACGCGTGATCGGCTGCGCAGAGTCGTGGATGGCCGATACGGCATGTCCGTGCCGGTCGAATTGGAAACCGTGAGCTGCGGCGAGGACCGGGAGGGAAGGCTCTGGCGCATCGACTCGTCGCGCACCCTCAAGGTCTGGGAGGGCGATCAATGGCGCGACATGACGGATCGGCTGCCGGTGGGAAAAGACCTGCCCTGGAGCATTGTGATCGATCGCCGGGGCGACGCCGTCATCCTGATGGATCGCCGCTACCTGGTGAAGTTCGACGGTCTGCGGCCCCAGGTCCTGAGCAACGCCGCCCTGGGTGTGGGGCCGTTCATCAATTCGGTGCAGGATGGACCGAGCGGCCTGATCGTGGCGGGGACCAAGGGGCTGGCTCGCATTCGTCCGGGACAGACCCAGCGCCTGACTGTCCGTGATCATCCCTGGCTGAACTATGTGTCCTCGATTTCGTGGGGACCGAACGGCGTCGTCTGGATCATGTCGCGCGCCGGTCTGGTGCGGCTGTCCGCAGCGGATCTGGACAAGGCGTTCGATCTGCCGGGCCTGCCTATTCCACATGTCGCCCGGCGTGGGCTGCCGGGTCTGCAAGGGGGGCGTCGGTTGCATGACGGCCTGACTGCGGCGCTGGGGGGCGACGGACGCTTCTGGTTCATCACGACCGGCGGCCTGATGCAGGTCGAGCCTCAGGGGCTGACGATGAACCGGCTGGCCCCGCCGGTGGTCATCCGCAATGTGACGGCCAGAGGCGTGTCCTATGATGCGAGCAAGCCGGTCGTCCTGCCCGAGGGCACGCGGAATCTGACCATCAACTATTCGGCCCTGAGCCTTCGCATGCCCCGGCTCGTCCGTTTCCGGTACCGGCTGGAAGGCGTCGACAAGACCTGGGTCGAGGCCGGTACGCGGCGCGAGGCCATCTATACGAACCTGGGGCCGGGCAAGCATCGCTTTCAGGTCATCGCCGCCAACGAAGACGGCGTCTGGAACACGGTCGGCGCGGGCGTCGAGGTGGAGATTCCCAACACCTTCACCCAGACTTGGATGTTCTACGCCCTCTGCGGATTTGGGCTCGCCGGCCTGTTCTGGGTGGTGGTCAATCTGCGGATGAGGGTCGTGGCCGGCCGTATCCGTTCGAAGATGACCGAACGGCTGGCGGAACGCGAACGCATCGCCCGCGAGCTTCACGACACGCTGCTGCAGGGGGTTCAGGGTCTGATCCTGCGGTTGCAGGTGCTCGTCGAGGACTTTCCGCGCCAGGCGCCGGCACGAACCGCCCTGGAGACGGCGCTGGACGACGCCGACGAAATCGTGGGCGAAGCGCGCGAGCGGGTGCAGAACCTGCGCCTTGTGCGGACCGAGGGCGATCTGGACACGGCGCTTCGCAAACTCGTGGATTTCCGCAACGCCACCCACCAGGGGCCGATCAAAATCGTGACGGAAGGCGCGCCCTATCCTCTGACGCCCATCGTCTGCGACGCGATCCTTCAAATCGTGAGCGAAGCCCTTTTCAACGCCCACCGCCATGCCCAGGCTTCGGAAATTCGAGTGGAGGTGGGTTACGCTCGGTCCGAGTTGATCGTGGCTGTGGCCGACGACGGCGTGGGAATCCCGGCCGATATCCTGAGCCACGGCCGCGCCGGTCATTTTGGTCTCAGCGGCATGCGCGAGCGGGCGCGGGCCATCGGGGCTCGGCTGGCGGTCGAAGCCGGGGCCGACGGCGGGACGGCGGTCACGGTGCGAATACGCGTGCGCGGGGCCTATTTCGCACGGCTTCTGAAAGCTCTCCCGCTCTGGTCGCGGACTCCTCATGACTGAGCCTTCCCATATCCGTATTCTGGTCGCCGACGATCATCCCATGATGCGCGAAGGCATTGTGGGCCTGTTGGGGCGACAGTCCGACATGTCGGTGGTCGGGGAGGCGCGCGACGGCCGCGAAGCCATCGACCTGTTCGAGCGGCTGAGGCCGGACCTCACCCTGATGGACATCCAGATGCCCGAGCTCACGGGTCTAGAGGCCATAAGGCAGATCCGCGCCCTCGATCCGCAGGCGGCCATCGTCGTGCTGACGACCTATCCCGGCGACGCCCTGGCCGTTCAGGCGCTGCAGGCGGGCGCGAGCGGCTATCTGCTGAAGAACTGCATCCGGCGCGATCTTCTGACGACCGTGCGGAACGTGGTGGCGGGTCGTCGCGTCATCGCCCCCGAAGTGGCGCAGCAGATCGCGATCTATTCGGCTGGCGACCGCCTGACCGAGCGAGAGATCGCCATTCTCAAAGCCATCTCCGAAGGGCGGGCGAACAAGGAGATCGCCCGTCGCCTGCATGTCTCCGTCGACACGGTGAAGGCCGACATGAAGCGGATCTTCTCGAAATTGGACGTCACGGACCGGACGCGCGCCGTCATCGTCGCCATCCAGCGCGGATCCCTCCACATCTAGGATATTATCCAGGCGGCTCAGCGCCCCTTGACCAGGCTGCGGGTCTGAAGCCCGGTCGCCAGAACAGCCGCCACGGCGCCCAGCGCGACGACGCCCGTCCATCCGAACCGCGCCCAGGCTAAGGTGGCGAGGGCCGATCCGGCCGCCCCGCCCAGGAACATCGCGCCCATGAAAAGAGTGTTCAACCGGCCGCGCGCCTCGGGCCGCAGGGCGTAGACGACGTGCTGGTTCGAGACCAGGGCGCTCTGCACCGCGAAGTCCAGCAGGATCACCCCCACGACGAGGCCGGCGATCGAGGTCCAGGTCCCGAAGATGATCCATGAGGCCAAGGTCAGCAGCGCGCCCAAGGCGATGACTTCATGCGGCCCGCGCCGATCCGCCACCCGGCCCGCTATGGGCGCGGCGACGACGCCCACCGCGCCGACTACGCCAAACAGGCCCGCCACGTCTGACCCCAGACCGAAGCGCGGCTCCTGCAGGCGCAACGCCAGGATGGTCCAGAAGGCGGCGAAGGCGCCGAACAACAGGGCCTGTGTCGCGGCCGCCAGCCGCAGCGTCGGAAACTCGCGCCACAGATCGACCAGGGTGCGTAGCAGGGCGGGATAGGACAGGCGGCTGTCGGGGCGGCTGGTCGGCAGGGCGACGGCCATCAGACCGCCGGCGATCAGGGCCAGGGGCGCGCCCAGCCAGAACATCTCGCGCCAGCCCGCGTGGGCGCCGACGAAGCCGGCCAGGGTCCGGCTCAGCAATATGCCGCATAGGACGCCGGACATGACCACGCCCACGGTCGCGCCGCGCTTCCCGGGCGAGGCCAGATGGGCGGCGAAGGGGACGATCTGCTGCGCCACCGTAGCGACGATCCCGACGATCAGCGAGGCGACGATCACCAGGGCCGCGCCCGGCGCCACGGCCGTCGCCGCCAGGGCCAGGGCCAGAACCACGAACTGGCCGACGATCAGCCGTTTGCGCTCGATCAGATCGCCCAGCGGCAACAGCAGAAACAGGCCCAAGGCGTAGCCCAGCTGCGTCACCGTCGGCACGAACCGGGTCGCCTCGCCCGGCAGGTCACGCTCCATCAGACCCAGCATCGGCTGGTTGTAATAGATGTTGGCCACCGCGATCCCGGCGGCCACGGCCATTGCGAACATCAGGCCCCGCCCGAGGCCGGCGGAGGCCGCAGGGGCTGCTGGGGCGGGTCGGGTATCGGCGGTCATCGGAACGTCTTTCTGCACCTCGAACGATCCGCCCTTGTCGCCCGGATGGTCCGACCCGGTCTTGTACCGGCGTGTCATCAGACGCCGCCCGGCCTGCGGCCTAGAGGTTGGTCCGGGCCAGTTCGATCACCTCGTCGCCCCGTCCGTTCATGATCGCCTTCAGCATGAACAGGCTGAAGCCTTTGGCCTGTTCCAGCTTGATCTTGGGCGGGATGACCAGTTCCTGGCCGGCTGTGACCACGTCGATCAGCACCGGGCCGGGATGGGCCAGGGCATGGGCGACGACGTCTTCCAGCGGGTCGGAGTCTTCGACGCGGAAGCCCTTGATCCCCATGGCCGTCGCCATGGCGGCGAAGTCGGGGTTCCTCAGATCCGTGCCGGTGTCCAGGAAGCCGCCGGCCTTCATCTCCATGGCCACAAACCCCAGCGAGCCGTTGTTGAAGACGATCACCTTCAGCGGCAGATCCAGCTGCGACAGGCTGACGAAGTCGCCCATCATCATGGTGAAGCCGCCGTCGCCGGACAGGGAGATCACCTGCCGCCCCGGCGCAGCCGCCTGGGCGCCTATGCCCTGAAGCATCGCATTGGCCATGGAGCCGTGGCTGAAGGATCCCAGCAAGCGACGCCGCCCGTTCATCTTCAGATATCGCGCCGCCCAGACGGTGGGGGTGCCGACGTCGGCGGTGAAGATCGCATCGTCGGACGCCAGTCGGCTGATGACCTCGGCCAGATATTGGGGATGGATGGGCCGGCCCTTCGCGGACGGCCGCGCCAGATCGTCCAGGCCCGCGCGCGCCGACTGATAGTGTTTGCGTGCGGCCTCCAGGAAACGCGGCGACCGATCCGGCTTCAGCTGCGGCAACAGGGCGGCGACGGTTTCGGCGACGTCCCCGACCACGCCCTGGGCCAGATGGGCGCGCTTGCCCAGGCTGGACGGGTCATGGTCGATCTGGATGATCCTGGCGTCCGACGGATAAAAGTTGCGATAGGGGAAGTCGGTGCCCAGCATGACCAGGGCGTCGCAGTTCATCATGGCGTGATAGCCGGACGAGAAGCCGATCAGGCCGGTCATGCCCACGTCGAAGGGATTGTCCCATTCGACGTACTCCTTGCCGCGCAGGGCGTGAACCACCGGCGCCTGAAGCGCCTCGGCCAGGGCCAGCACCTGATCATGGGCGCCGGCGCAGCCGCTGCCCGCCAGGATGGCGACCTTCTCGGCCCCGTTCAGCAGTTCGGCGGCCCGGGCCACATCGGCGACGGCGGGGGTGATGCGCGGCTTGCCGGGCGGGGTCCAGTCGGGCGAGGCGCCTTCCGACGCCGGGGCCAGAGCCACATCGCCGGGCAGGACGATCACCGCTACCCCGCCCTTGCCGACGGCGGTGTTCAGGGCGCGCGCCAGGACGCCCGGCATCTGGGCCGGATTGGACACCAGTTCGCAGAAGTCGCTGCATTCGCGGAACAGCTCCTGCGGATGGGTCTCCTGGAAATAGCCCAGGCCGATTTCCGACGAGGGAATATGGGCGGCGATGGCCAGGACCGGCGTGCGGTTGCGGTGACAGTCGAACAGGCCGTTGATCAGATGCAGGTTTCCTGGCCCGCAACTGCCGGCGCAGACCGCCAGCTTACCGGTGATCGCGGCCTCGGCCCCGGCGGCGAAGGCTGCGGTTTCCTCATGGCGGACATGCATCCATTCGATCTGGTCGAAGCGTCGGAGGCTGTCGTTCAGCCCGTTCAGACTGTCGCCGGTAACGCCCCAGATCCGGCTTACGCCGGCTGAAGCCAGGGTCTTGGCCAGCAAGTCCGCAACCGTCATCGACATGAGCTTGTCCTTGTGAAGTTTGCGCTCAGGGGGCGGGAACGAGCCCATCGCGTCTTGTCTGGAAATGCGTCAAAGCGTGGCCGGTTCGACCGATGGCGACGGCGCCCGATCACACTTGGCGCCAGTGTCTTTCGGCTAACCGCTTTTCGAGATCCGGCCTCAATGGCCGTCGGCGCAGGCTTTGCCGCAGTCGCCTAGTATCCGAATGCCAAATAGGCGAAGAACATTGGACGCAGGTCATCGCCCGCCCAGGCCGCGACCCCCAGCGCGGTCGGAAGCGTAACGACCAAGGCCTGGGGCCAGGATCTCCAACGCGCCGACCGCAGGGGTCCGCCAGCGGCGCCGCCCAAAACCTGCGCAACCGGCCAAGTTGATCCCGTCACCGACGCTAGCCATCGCGTGAGTTGGAGCGAACCGCAGCGTCCGTTGCTGGCGGCACCCTCAACGGCCGAGGGACATCTGGATAAGCTGCTGGCCGATCCAGGGAAGGTGTCGCGGGTCCGGCGCCATCGCGCTCTGCCGATTGACGAAATGCCTGGGTTCATCGCTCGCCTTTCAGACGTTGGCGGAATGGGCGCTCGAGCCCTGATGTTCGGAATTCTCATGGCTGCCCGCTGGGGGAAACCCGGGGCGCCACATGGGGCGAGATGGACGTTGCTCGCGGAATCTGAACAGCACCTGCAGAGCGCATGAAAGGGGGAAGGGTGCATCGCGCCGCGCTTTCCCGCGCCGCAATCGACCTTCTTGGCGTTCCCGGCAAACCCGACGACATCGTCTTTCCCGCTGCAAGCGGCGGGACATTGTCGACATGACCCTGATCAAGGTGCTGCGCGACCTGAAGGTGGATGCGGTTCCCCACGGCTTTCGATCCACCTTCCGCGATTGGGCGGCGGAGCGGACAGAGCATGCGCGCCTGTGCCGGGCTGCTTGGAGAGCAGGGCCATGAACTTGGGCAGTTCGGCGCGGTCGATGGCGGCATGGTGCGCGACCTTGCGCACCTTGCTCTTGGCGGGAAGGAGCAGTTCGAGGTGTCCGCGCCAGCGTGCGGGGTTTTCGCCCGAGCGCTGGCCGCGAACGGTGGACCAGTCCAGGACGGCCTCTATGCGTCCCCGAACGCGGCTGGCGGTTTCGGCCTTATCGATCCAGATCGGTTCGAGAACCCGCAGGATGTCGTTCGCGTCGATTGAGGCGACCGGCCGCGAACCGATGACCGGCTCGGCATAGGTCTTCAGGGTGGAGGTCCATTGGGCGGCGTGCTTGTCGTTGCGCCACCCGGCCCTATTGAGGCGGATATATTCGCTCACGGCCTGGGAAAAGGTCACGGCGCTGGCCCGCTGCCGACGGCAGGCCTCCTGCTCAGCCTTGCGCGCCTCAATCGGATCCACGCCCTTCAAACGGAGCTTCCGAAGCTCAAGCGCCATATCTCTGGCTTCGGCCAGGCCGACCGTATGCGCCGGGCCCAGGCCCATCTGGCGCTCGCGCCCATCGGCGGAATAGCGGAAAATCCACGACCGGGCGTCGCCCCGACCCACTTGGAGATACAGGCCCCCGCCGTCAGCATGGAGCCCAGGCTCCTTGATTCTGCTGGCTTTCAGAGCGCTCAAACGATGCAAGGCACGCATGGTTTCTACCCACGTTCCTACCCACGTTTGTGCAGCAAAACATGGCGAACCGGGGCGGTCAACGCCGGACGGGTCTAGCTCACGAAGTGTTGTTTTTATTGGGTTTTCGGACGTTCAGGAACCTTGGCGAACGCCCCTGAACAGGCGAATGGCGGAGAGGGTGGGATTCGAACCCACGGTACCCTTCCAGGCACGCCGCATTTCGAGTGCGGTACATTCGACCACTCTGCCACCTCTCCGCGGTGCATAGTCGCTTGGTCGAGCGAGCGGCTTCTCTAATGGCAGGCGCGCCGCATCGCAAGCGGTCTGTGAAAGAAATCGGACGCTATCTTTGCGCAGGTAGGGACAGGCCCGGCGCGGCGCCCGTCTGGGGGTCGACGCCCTTGAATCGAAACAGTTCGGCGGGGCGTCCGCCGGTGGTCGAGGACAGTTGTCCGGTGGGTTCGACCAGGCCTGTGCGTTCGACGCCGCGACGGAAATTCTGCTTGTGCAGCGTCAGGCCCGAGACGGCCTCGGCGGCGGCCTGGAGTTCCGACAGGGTGAAGAGGCCGGGCGTCAGGTCGAACAGGACCGGGCGGTATTTCAGCTTGCTGCGCAGCCGGCCGAGACCTGTCGCCAGGATGCGCCGGTGGTCCGATCCCATGGGCGCGCCGGGCAGCAGGGCCGAGGCCTCGGGCGGCGTCTGGCGCGCGTCGCGCCAGGCCTCGGCGACCAGTCGCGCCTCGTACAGAAGCTCATAGCGTTCCAGCACCCGTTCCTCGTTCCAACGGTGGTCGGGCGTCAGGGCGAACAGGGCGCGGGCGCGGGCCGTGCGGCGGTCGTCGGCGCCGGACCAACGGGCCAGTCCCTCGACCAGGGCGGCGTGCAGGGCGGGGTTGTCGGCGCGACGATCCTCCCACGGGAAGAAGTCGAATACGGCGTCCCAGTGCGCGTCGTGGGTCTGGCCCTGGGCCGCGTCCGGCGTCAGGGCCAGATAGCCGACCGAGACCTCGCGCCTCTGGTCTGGAGTGGGTGTGGCGCGGGGGGTGGCGCGGCCCGCATCGCCGAAGGTGTAGAGCTGTTCGACGAAGCCCAGGCGGAAGCCCGTCTGGTCGGTCACGAAGTCGCGCAGAGCCCGTTCAAACGTGCGGTCGCGCACGGGATCGAACGGGCCGAAGGGCAGGGCGCGGGCGCCGTCCTCGGCCTGGGTCGTCAGGACCACGGCCCGACGGTCCTTCAGCGCCATGACGACGACCGACAGGCCGATGCGCACGCCCTGATCCGCCGGTCCCGCCATGCCTATTCCGTATGCCAGGCGTCGTCGGCGGGCAGGAGGCCGACCGCCTTGGCCAGGACCTGATAGCGTTCCAGATAACGGGCCTGGGCGATGGAGGCCGGCTGGGGTTCGATGACCAGGCTGTAGCCCGGCGGGGGCGAGCCGAAGATGCCCAGGGATTCCTTTTCGTTGAATCCGGCCAACTGCGTCGCCTCGAAAAAGGCGCAGGCCTTGTCGGCCTTCTTGATCAGGGTCTTGATGGTCTGCGGCGTCTTGGGCGGCAGGCCGTAGCGGACGTGAATGGCCGCCTCGAGCCGGGCCTCGAAATCCTTGTAGCCCGAGCCCAGGGCCGCCTTGAACGGCGAGATCATGTCGCCGATGACGTATTCCGAGGCGTCGTGCAGCAGGGCGGCCAGGCGCCATTTCGGGTCCAGGCCCGGCTTGATGTGGGCGGCGATCTCCTCGACCACGACACTGTGCTGGGCGACCGAGAAGGCGTGCTCGCCGATCGTCTGACCGTTCCAGCGCGCGACGCGAGCCAGGCCGTGGGCGATGTCCTCGATCTCGATGTCGAAGGGCGAGGGATCGAGCAGGTCCAGGCGTCGGCCCGACAGCATACGCTGCCAGGCGCGGACTTCGGTCTTCTTCTTGGGGCGCTCGGCCAAATCGTCGATCCTGATGGCTTGTGGGCTGGTCAGGTGACGCAAAGCGGCGCGGGGATCAAGGCGGCAAGGGCGAATCGGATTGATCGGCGCCGCATCCAGCGTGGAAAACCGTCAGTTCCCGACGTTCAGAGCGACCAGATCCTTGGCGGATTCGAACACCCGGTCGTTGGTGGCCTTGGACCGCACAGTGGCGATGACCAGGGGGCCGCCGACCGGACCGCGCGCCACGAACCCCACCTGACGCCAGGCGCCGGCTTCGACATTGTCGTCGGCGAGCAGGAAGGTCATGCGGGTGGCGTCGCCGGGCGCCTGGGTGCGGACCTGGGTGGTTTCGCCGTTGGACTGGACGCTGACGTTGCTGGTCTCCGTCCGCACGCCCTGGCCGTCCTTGGACTGGATGTTGATGCCGGCGATACGGACGGAGGCGTTGTCGCCCTGGGTCTCTATGTGGATGCCGGGCAGGCTGACGGTGGCGTCTTCGCCTTTGGTCCTGATGTTGACGCCCGGCGCCTCGACCGAGGTCTTGTCTTCGCCCGTCTGACGCTCGCGGGCGTCGATCCGCACCGCCGCCTGCGGCATTTCATCGGACAGGCGGCGTTCGTAGTCCCGCAGCACCTGATCGGCCGAACGACCGTCCAGCTTGACCAGATAGAGAACCACCTCGGACCCGCGCGGCCCGCCATAGGTGCAGGATCCCCCGCCGGGGCTGGCCGATCCCTTGCGGGTCAGGACGTTCAGGGCGTCCGGGCATTGCAGGCCATCCACCACCTTCAACACGCCCAAGGGCGTGTCGTCCGGCGAGGTGGTCGTGGTGGTGGTGATGCGAACCGCGTTTTCGCCGTCGCACGCCGCCAGGCCGGCGCTCAGGCTTGCGGCCATCAGGCCGGCGGTCAGAAGACGATACGGGGCGGTAACGCTCATGTTTGCTATTGTGGGCGCTGGGCGGCGTCGATCCAGTGAAATCGCGGTAATGCCGATCAACCGCCCGATCAACTGCCCGGTCAACCGCCTGGGCGGCCGCCGTCGCGCCGACCCAGGAAGGCCAGCCGTTCGAACAGGTGGATGTCCTGTTCGTTCTTCAACAGGGCGCCGTGCAGGGGCGGGATCAGCTTGTTCGGCGTCTTCTCCCTCAGGGTCTCGGCGTCGATATCCTCGACCAGCAGCAGCTTCAGCCAGTCCAGCAGTTCCGAGGTGGACGGCTTCTTCTTCAGACCCGGCGTGTCGCGGATCTCGTAGAAGGTCTTCAGGGCTTCAGCGACCAGGCGGGGCTTGATGCCGGGGAAGTGGACATCGACGATGGCCGACAGGGTCTCGGCGTCCGGGAAGCGGATGTAGTGGAAGAAGCAGCGGCGCAGGAAGGCGTCCGGCAGCTCCTTCTCGTTGTTTGAGGTGATGATGACGATGGGGCGGATTTCGGCCCGGATCGTCTCGTCGATCTCCTGGACATAGAATTCCATCCGGTCGAGCTCCTGCAGGAGGTCGTTGGGGAATTCGATATCGGCCTTGTCGATCTCGTCGATCAGCAGCACGGGGCGGGCCGGGGCGGTGAAGGCCTCCCACAGCTTGCCCTTCTTCAGGTAGTTGCGGACGTCGTGAACCCGCTCATCGCCCAGCTGGCTGTCGCGCAGGCGGCTGACGGCGTCGTATTCATACAGGCCGTTGTGCGCCTTGGTCGTCGATTTGACGTGCCAGGTGATCAGGGGCGCGTCGAAGGCCTTGGCGATCTCATAGGCCAGAACGGTCTTGCCCGTCCCGGGCTCGCCCTTGATCAGCAGAGGCCGTTCCAGCGCCACGGCGGCGTTGACCGCGACCTTGAGGTCAGCGGTGGCGATGTAGCGATCGGTGCCTTCGAACCGGCCCATGAAAAACCCGCTCCGTGAATGTCACGAAGCGGGTTAGCGGATCGGATCGGGTATGAACAGCGATCAGGTGATGTGTTTGGCCGACACCGGGTCGCTGGCGGGGAAGGTCTCTTCGACGCCTTCGTCCACCAGAGCCTCTTCGCGGCTTTCGGCCTCTTGCACCTTGTCCTTCAGCTGGTCCGTCTTGCCCTCCTCGGCGACGATTCGTTTCGCATAGGGAGTATCGGTGGATGCGTCGGCCTTGGCGTGGGGATCGTTCATGTCGTCTCCTTAAGGGATTGGCGGCTCAGAGGGCCGGATCAGGGGTTTGATCGGGCGCGTAGCCCAGTTGTTCGATGTCGTCGTCGTCGAGACGTTTGGATTCCCAGTGGGCGGCGCTGGCCTGGGCCCCGCGCTCGTTCTCCATCAGGCCGGAATAGACCAGCTCGACCTCATCGTCCGCGCGCAGATTGTTGCTGTCGGCGTCTGACTGGCTCAGGGTTTCGCCATCCACGCCCAGCAGGGCGTCGGCTTCGCGCGCGATCCCGTCGAGAGCGAGTTGATCGTCGATGTCGAGATCGTCCTCGTCGAACTCATCCTCGTCGGCGTCGCCGTCCGCCTGGGTGACGTCCAGCACCTGTTCGGCCTCGTCCAGCAGGATGTCGCCTTCGCCCTCGTCGTCGACATGGGTTTCGTCGAAGACTTCCGACTGCTCCTGGTCGTCCTGGTAATCGTTGTCCGGCATGTGCGCCTCCTCTGCGAAGAGGAAACGTCAGCCGTGGTTAGGTGTTCCAGCGTACGGGGGGACAAGAGATGGTTAACCCTCTCGCGTTAAGGTTCGACTCATCAGGTGCGGTCCAAGATTGACCGGTTCCGACCTATTGGGGAGTTCGGTCGTCCATGGCGTTGAAGCTGTCGTTGAAACCCGGCGAGCGG
Organism: Brevundimonas sp. EAKA; assembly: GCF_000698025.1. Classification (NCBI taxonomy): domain Bacteria; kingdom Pseudomonadati; phylum Pseudomonadota; class Alphaproteobacteria; order Caulobacterales; family Caulobacteraceae; genus Brevundimonas; species Brevundimonas sp. EAKA. Next base: position 60,170 of record NZ_JMQR01000003.1, read on the forward strand.
TTCGTGTTGAACGGCGCGGTGGTCCAGAACGGCGACCGTCGCGGGGTGCTGATTCTTCAGAACCGCGCCAGCGTGCTGCGCGAGAAGGACATCATGCAGGCGGAGGAGGTCACCACCCCCGCCCGCCGGATCTATTTCCCGATCATGATGATGTATCTGGAAGAGGCCTCTGCAGCGAAATTCTACGACGAATTGGCGCTGCGGATCTCCGAGTTCATGGGCGCGACCAAGAACCCCGCCATTCTCGCCGAATGCGTCTCCGCCTCGCGTCACGTTCTGGCGCGCGAATACTACAAGGCCCTGATGGCGGCCCGTAAGATTGTCGAATACGAAGAAAAGGTTCTGAATGTCGCTTCAAGCTTACAAAGCGGCGACGTCGCGGGCTGAGACGCCGCGCGACCTGGAGTACCGGCTCTTCGGCCAGGTCACGCGCGCGCTTGTGCATGCCTCGACGGTCGATGAACGGGATCTGGCCACGCGTATCGATGCGCTGGACTGGAACCGGCGTCTGTGGTCGACCCTGGCTTCGGACTGCGGCGATCCCGCCAATGTGCTGCCGGCGTCCCTGCGCGCGCAGATCATCTCCCTGAGCCTGTTCATCAATCGCCACTCCTCCGCTGTCATGCGCGGCGAAGAGACGTTCCAGGACCTGATCGAGATCAACCGCATGATGATGCAGGGGCTGGCGCCGGGAGCGCAGCAGGCGGCCTGAGCGCGCCTTTCTTCACGAAATCGCGAAGCCTGTTGCTGCAAGCTGTTGAACCGACCTACCTTTCAGATCCCTGTTGAACAGTCGAAAGGAGGTGATCCAGTGTCTCATTGTCATCAATCGCGTGCGGTGGCCGCGACCCTGGTCCTCGGAGAGGTCCGGGCCTGACCTTTTGGTTGGCGCTAACGCCCGTCGGGCTGTTTGGCGCTGTTCAGGCTGAGTGTTGCGGTCCGGCCGTTCGCGGTCAGACAATGAAGGGCCGTCGCGGCGACGCGGCGGCCCTTTTGTCTGACTTCAGTGAAAGATCTGGGCGAACCAGCCGGCCGCGTGGTGGGCGACTTCGAAGACCGTGCGCCAGATCAGGAACAGATACAGGGCGCAGCCGCCGGTCGCGAGCGCGCCCAGCAGGATGGCGATCCCGTCCCTCTGCATCATGCCCAGGGCGAAGAAGACCAGGGCGATGCCGGGCAGGGCGTCGCCGAACGGGATGGGCAGGGCCATGATCAGCGCCAGGATCACGCAGATCAGACCCGTGACCGTGTCGGCGACCTCGCCGGTCAGGAACGGGATGCGCGGTCGGGTCAGGTTCTCGACGTAACGGACCGTCTTCATGATTCGCGACACCCCCGCGCGATAGGCCGCACGGCTGATGGAGGTGCGGAGCGCCCAGCGTGGGAGCCAGATCGAACTGCGCTGAAAGGCAAGTTCCAGCGACATCAGTATGATAGGGACCGCGAACACCGCCTTGCCCCCTGGCGGCCAGGGCAGCAGGGCCAGCATCGAGAGAATCAGGATCATCGCCCCGAAGCCGCGCTCGCCGAAGGCCGCGACCAGCTCCTCGAGCTTCAGCTTGGGATCGTCGCCTTCGCCTAGCTCCTCGATCACGTCCGAGAAGAGCCGCAGGTCGTCGTTTGGAGGCGGTTGGGCGGGCATCAGGCGCGGCTCGGGAAAGGGGTTCGCGCCATCTAGGCGCACAGAGGTTTCACCGCCACTTACCGAACGGCAACAAAGCCGAATAATCGCACCGGCGGCGCCTATTTCTTCGCCGCGTGCTCGGGCTTGCCCTTCCGTTTGGTGTGGGCGAAGTCCTCGAGCTGTTTCTCGGTCATGGACTCCACCATCGATTTCGAAGCGCCCTTGAGTTCGGACTTGGGCGTGTCGCCGCGTTTGGCCGACAGGGCGGCGCCGGCGGCCTTTTGCTGGGCTGCGGATTTTGCGGGCATGGGATGTCTCCTTCCGCCCGGAAGAAGCCGTCAGCCGCCCAGCAGTTCCCGACCGATCAGGAAGCGCCGGATTTCGTTGGTGCCGGCGCCGATGTCATACAGCTTGGCGTCGCGGACCAGGCGTTCGACCGGCCATTCCTTGGTGTAGCCCGCGCCGCCCAGGGCCTGGACAGCCTCAAGCGTGACCTTCACCGCATTTTCGGAAGCCAGCAGAATGGCGCCCGCCGCATCGTAGCGGGTGGTCAGGCCTGCGTCGCAGGCGCGGGCGACCGAATAGACATAGGCGCGGGCGCTGTTCAGGGCGACGTACATGTCCGCCACCTTGCCCTGCATCAGCTGGAATGATCCGATCGGTCTGCCGAACTGCTGGCGGTCGCGAACATAGGGCAGGACGACGTCCAGGGCGGCCTGCATGATGCCCAGCGGGCCGGCGGCGAGGACCGCGCGCTCATAGTCCAGGCCGCTCATCAGAACGCCGGCGCCGCCCCCCACCGGTCCCATGATGTTCTCCTCGGGCACCTCGCAGTCCTCGAACACCAGTTCCGCAGTGTCCGAGCCGCGCATACCCATCTTGTCCAGCTTCTTGGAGACGCTGAACCCCTTCATGCCCTTCTCGATCAGGAAGGCGGTGCAGCCCTTTGATCCGGCGTCGGGATCGCTCTTGGCGTAAACGACCAGGGTGTCGGCGTGGGGGGCGTTGGTGATCCAGAACTTGGTTCCGTTCAGGACATAGCGGTCGCCCTTTCGGTCGGCCCGCGTCCGCATCGACATCACGTCCGAGCCGGATCCGGCCTCGGACATGGCGAGCGCGCCGACATGTTCACCGCTGATGAGTTTGGGCAGATATTTCCGCTTCTGCTCGGGCGTACCCCAGCGCCGGATCTGGTTGACGCACAGGTTGGAGTGGGCGCCGTAGCTCAGGCCGATGGAGGCCGAGGCGCGGGACACCTCTTCCATCGCCACGACATGTTCCAGATAGCCCAGGCCCAGGCCGCCGTAGTCTTCTTCGACCGTGATCCCGTGCAGGCCAAGTTCGCCCATCTCGGGCCAGAGCTCGCGCCTGAAGGTGTTTGTCGCGTCGATCTCGGCCGCCAGGGGGGCCAAGCGATCTGCCGCCCAGCGGGCGGTCGTCTCGCGAATCGCGTCGGCGTTTTCGCCGAGGCTGAATTCCATGGATTGCGGCGCGAAGGGAATGCTCATGCGCAAAGGGGTAGCATCGCGCATCCTCTTTCGCAAAACAGTCTTAGGCGCGGTCGGCGCGGCCCCAGCGTTTGTAAAGATTGTAGCCCGACACCCCGACGCAGGCGAGGGCGATGACGGCCAGCACCCAGCCGATCAGGAGCGTTTCGTCGCTCGAACGGGAGGATTGCCGGAAGGCGGCCATGGCGGCGCCGAACGACAGCATGCCGATGCCGCCCATCACCAGAAAGGTCGCGGTTTCGCTCCAACCGGCCTGCTGAGCGGTGGGCGCGACCGGAGCATAGTCGGCCTGGATCTCTTCCTCGATCGCGGAATTCTCTTCCGTCCCGAACAGAGGCGTCTGGTCAGGATCGACCGCCTCGCGGCTCTCGGGCCATGCCTGGCGGGCGTTCGACGATTCCTGTGGCGAGACAGGATCAGCCGTCAGTTCAAGCGGGATCGGATCCTGCGGCGGCGCGGCGGCGGCGAACACCGGGACTTCGACCGCCTGCTCGGCGATCATTGGCGGTTGTTCAAACGTCTCAGGCGCGTCTTCTGAAGTCGCAGGTTCTGCAGCCGGCTCAGGCGTTGAAACCTCCTCGCCGGCGACCGCTGTTTCGCCTGGCGAGGGGTCGGGCAGGGCCGCGGTCGGGGTGAATGAAGTCTCTACCGCACGGTCTTCCGTCGCCTCGACCTCGACGTCTTGCGCAGCGAGGTCATTGGCGGCGGCGGCGGTCGCCTCCGGCTTCGCGTTCACGCGTCCCGCTCCAAAGCCGAGCAGCGGGCCGTGGGCGCGCACGGCGTAGGGCGAGTAGAAGGCGGCGACGCCGGCCGTCTTGTCGATCTGAGGTGCGGGCGGCGAAGGGCGCGGCTCCGGTTCTTTCGCCGGTTCGGCCTCTTCGGCGACGTCTGTCTCGATCAGGACGTCCGGGGTCGATTCCTCTTCGACCGGCGCGACTTCAAGCGCCGGAGGCGTCTCGTCGGCAGCGACGGGAAGCAGACCGTCCTGGTCTTCGCCCAGCAGAACCGCGACGGCGGCCGCTCTCGTTAGGGTCGCCGAGGGCAGGGCCGGGAAG